>JAGQQW010000035.1 GCA_020426005.1 Planctomycetota bacterium
AGCCTCGAGGAACCACGCCGGAATCCGGTGTCGCCGGGCTCGGCGTAGTCCCGTCCCGTGAGCTAGGCTAAGGGAGGTGAGTAGCAGCGTCGCAGGTCGTGCGTTGCACCCGAGGTCGCCGGCCGAGTCCCGGTGTGTCAGGAGGAACCCCATGAGATCCAAGGTGTACGGCAGCGTCGCCTGCAGCATCCACGCTCACCAGTCCGGGATTCGCCGTGCGTTCGGTCGCATGGGGCTCTTTGCCGCAGCCCTCGGCTGTGTGGCGCCGCTCGCCGCGCAGGAGCGTGTGTTGCCCCTCGCCGATCGTGGTTACTTCGACGCCAAGATCTCGCCAGACGGCAATTTCGTGAGCTACCAAGGCAGCGGGAGTCTGCGCGTGGCTTCGATCACGGGAAGCAACGAGACGGTCGCCTACACGGCAGGTGCCGGGGTCAGCTACCTGTGGGAAGGGAGTGGCACACTCCTCGTGACGACCGGCGACAAGCTCATGCGGGTCACGCGTGACGGCGCGACCCAGCGCCAGCTCGCGAACCTGCCGGGGCAATCGATCCAAGAACTCTTCGGCGTCGTCGCGAGCAAGGTCTACTGCACGCGACGCAGCGGCACCTCGACCTATGTGTCGACGATCAACCTTCTCGACGGAAAGCTGCAGGACATCATCACGAGCGTGCCCGGCGTGACGAGCATCGACATCGACGCATCGGGGAAGACGTTGCTGCTCAGCGAGACCGTGTTCTTGTTCCAGTACTCGTTCTGGCGCGCGAATCTCGATGGATCGGGCCTCACGACCATCACGAGTTCGCCGCTCACCGCGCTGGCACGCAACGCCCGGTGGCTCGACGGAGACAAGACGCTCGTGCTCGAGAACGTCGGCCCGTATTCGACCTACGGCGGCGGCTGGCAGATTTGGCGCATGGACGGATTCAATGGCAATGCCGCGCCGATCACGTGGCAGCCGCGCTTCCGTCGCGGTGCGCCGGCGGTCTCGCCCGACGGACGCTGGATCGCCACCTACGAACTCCTCACGACGGGGGACGTGCGCGCCGTCGTCTTCCCGGCTGGCGGTGGGGGTGAATACGTCCTCGGCCCAGGGCTGCTCGCCAGCGACAACAAGATCACGTGGGCTCCGGACAGCAAGAGCGTCGTCTATACCGGTACGACCGACCCGAAGCGTAAGGGTGACGTGCGCATTTACGATTTCGACCGGCCGCTCTACTTGTCGCCGGCAGTGCAACCCGGCACGACGCGCCTGTATTCCTTCGACCTCGCGAACGGCGAAGTGGGTGTCGTCTTCCTCGGGATCCTCGCTGCACAACCGATCACGATCCCTGGTCTCACCGGAGAACTCGCGCTCGACCTCGTCGCGTTTCCGCCACTCGCGCTCGCTTCGGGCGTGAACACCAAGGTCATCTCCAACTTCGTCACGCCGAACACACCGAGCCTCATCGGGGTCGAACTCGCATTGCAAGGCCTGCGGTTGATCCTCGGGCAGGGACTCAAGGGCGCGTGGGATCCGCCGACCTACGTCACGATCCTGCCCTGAGCTCGCACGAGAACCCGAGAAGGCGAACACACCGCTGCGCGATTGCGCCGTGGCGTTGCCATGGTGACGGTCCGTATGCTCGACTCCCATGCGGAGTCCGACCGTCTATTGCGGCCCGATGTGGGGGGGCAAGACCGAAGCGCTGATCTCCGCGCTCGTGCGAGCGCGCATCCAGGAGATCGCGACGGTCGCCTTCAACCCGGCGATGAATGCACGCTACGGCACTCAGGACGTGCGCGCACATTCGGGGGCGAGCTTCCCCGCGATCCCCGTGCGCCACGGCGACGAGATCCTCGCACACGTGGCGAAGCACGAGCCGCAGCTCGTCGGGATCGATGAGTTCTTCATGATCGAAGGGGCGATCGACGCCGTGCGAACCCTTCGACGCCGAGGCACCAAGATCGTGATCGCCACGCTCGACATGGACTCGGACGGTCGTGCCTGGGAGAGCGTCGGCGACCTGCTCGGAATCGCGGAGGACGTCGTCAAGTGCCCCGCCGTCTGCGCGCGCTGCAAAGCGGATGCGTACTTCACGTTCCGGCGCGGTCCCGCCCCGCAGGATCGAGTGCTCGTCGGGGCAAACGAGTTCTACGAGCCGCGTTGCTGGCCGTGCTTCGATGAGGGACAACAGGCCAAGAGCGCGCAGATCGGCCGCGGATCGCTGTTCGAACGACGCGGCGAGGGCTGAAGCGTTGGCGTCCGAGCTATTCGCGCTTGGCGTCCTTCTTCGCGGTCTTCGCCGGTTCGATGCGTTCGAATCGCCCTCCGTTCTGCTTCGCGAGTTCCGCCAGGAACGCGCTCGGGTCGCGTTCCGCGGGTGAGTTCCGTCGAGCGCGACCGCCGATCAGGATCGTGTGGATCGTGATGCGATCGAACGCGTTCCATCGATCCACACCGCGCAGGATGTCGTCCACGCTCTCGACGCGACGTGGCCCGTCCGCTCCACGATTGCGGCCGCGACCAAGGTACGGAGTCGGCAGACCGTCGGTCAACAAGAAGATCGTGTCGATCTCCGGTTCGTAGTAGCGATCGTGCGCACCGCGACCCGCGAGCACGAACGCGGCTTCGAGTGCGTTGTGGATCGCGGTGCCGAGTTCGACGGGTTGATAGCGCAGCCAGTCCTTGGCGCGAGCGATGTTCTTCTTGGTCGCTTGGACTTGGCTCTCCTCGAAGGCCCAGACGCGATTCGCGAGCAGCACGATGTTGAAGCGCTGGTCCTCGCCGAGGCTGTCCAGTGCGCGTTCGAGTTCCTTCACGCTCGCTTGCAGCCTCGAACCGTCGCCGTGCTTCTGATTCATCGACAACGAGTTGTCGTGCACGAACAGGATCGACGAACGATCGAGTGGGATACCGAAGTAGTACGCGCCGTCCTGCTTGGCTCCGGCGCCGGGTTTGCCCTCGCCGAGGCGCTTCTTCCCTTCGACGTAGGCGCGGCCCTCCTTGGCGAGCCACGCGCGCCACGAGACCGGGGACACGCCGAGTTCGAAGCCCGTGAGAATGCACAGTGCCCTGGCAGCCTCCACCTTCGTCGCGTGCGCCGCGTCCGATTCGAGGAAGGCGATCAACGCCTCGATCGATTCGGGTACGCAGATGGTTTCGAGCGCGTGGATCGCCGCGACGCGCGCGATCGGGTCCGCATGGCCCAGCGCGTCGAGCGCGACCGGTGCGAACTCGCGTCCCGAGCGCTCGAGGGACTTGGCGCCTTCGAGCACGAGTAGAAGGCCGGGCAGGGACTTCGCGAGTCGTTTGGCACTCTTCGAATCGATGCGGGACGCCGCCGCGCGCGCACCGATGATGCGCAGGCGCAGTGGGAGACGCTTCTTGGTCAGCGCGTCTTGCAGGACGTCGAGGGCCTCGGGCGACTTCATCGCGGTGAGCTGCTCGAGGATCTCGTCCTGCATGCGATGTTGCTCTTGATACTCGTCGCGCAGCGCTTGGAGTCGCTCGCCGTTGTCCGAGAGCAGGATGCGCTGGCGCTTCTGCACGATCGGGAACGCCTCGAGTTCGAGGTTGGTGTACGCCTGCAGCAGCGCCGTCGCGACCTCACGCGTGTCGATACCGCGGGTGGTACGGAGCGCCGTGTGGCGCGCGTCGGTCAGTTCGCGTGGCTTCGTGCTACGGCGAAACGCTCGTTCGATCGCCGTGACGGCTTCGTGCGGTGTCGCTTGGCAGATAGCGTGCCGGGCGAGGCCGAGGCCGAGCAAGCACGCGAGCGAAAGGCTCACACGAGAACTCATCGAGGGGTGGACCGGCGCTTGCATCGCCAGGCGACGATAGCAGACATCCGACTTGCCCGAGAAAGCGCGAATAACAAGGGCCCGAAGCCGTAACCGCGCGGCGATCGAAGGTGCCGGCAGTTTTGCCTCGGCATCGGCAGCGTCACGGCTTCCTCGGATCACGTCCGATCCCCGCGTCCCGAGACCCGGCGTGTGCCTGGTTTCTCACGCGCGCGTCGGCATGCTCCTCGTGCCGCGAACCTCAACCGAAACAAGAATCGCATCCCTTGGACCACGCTCTCGAACTCGAGTCGGTGACGAAACGCTTCGGCAACTACGTCGCCGTCGACTCGCTCTCCTTCCAAGTGCCCAAGGGCACGATCTTCGGCTTCCTCGGTCCCAATGGTTCCGGCAAGACCACGACGATGCGCATGATCATGAGCATCTTCTATCCCGATGCGGGGCGGATCACGGTGCTCGGTCATCCGCGATCCGAGGAGGTCAAGGACCGCCTCGGCTACCTGCCCGAGGAGAAGGGGCTCTACAAGAAGATGAAGACCGGCGAGATCATCGCCTACTTCGGCATGCTCAAGGGCCTCGACAAGGGGCTCGCCCTCGAGCGCGCACGCCAGCTGCTGACCAAGTACGGCCTCGGCGACTGGTACGACAAGAAGTGCGAGACGATGTCCAAGGGCATGGGCCAGAAGGTCCAACTCCTCGGCACGCTGATCCACGATCCCGAGCTCGTCATCCTCGACGAGCCGTTCAGTGGCCTCGACCCCGTCAACATGGAGGTCATGCGCGACACGATCCTCGACATCAAACGTCAGGGGAAGACCGTCATCTTCTCGACGCACGTGATGGCGCAGGCCGAAGAGATCTGTGACCGCATCTTCCTGATCTTCAAAGGCCAGAAGAAACTCGAAGGCTCGCTCTCCGAGATCAAGGCCGGCGGCCCCCGCGCCATCAAGCTCGACTACGTCGGCGACGGCAGCTTCCTCAAGAGCATGCCCATCATCGACCGCGTCAACGACGCCGGCCAGAGCGCGGAGATCTACCTGCGCGACGGTATCGACCCTCAAGCCTTCCTCCAAGAGATCGTCGGCCGCGTCCAGATCCGGCGTTTCGACCTCCGCGAACCCTCCCTCCACGAAATCTACGTCCGTACGGTAGGCCCCGAAGCCGCCATCGTCGAAGGCACGAGAGGAGCGGCAGTCTGATGGTCAACAAGACATACATGGTCGCACGCCGAGAGTTCCTCGAGAACGTGCGCACCAAGACGTTCTGGATCGGGATCCTGATGTTCCCGGTGATTTGGGCGGTCGTGCTGACGGTGCCGAGTCTGCTCTCGAAGGCGAAGAGCGTGCGGAAGTACGCTATCGTCGACAAGTCGGAGAGCGGGTGGTTCACGCAAGATTTCGAACGGCTCACGAGGATGCCGGACATCGTCAAACTCTTGAATGCATGGGACGACGAGTCGAGACGTGATCAATTGCCATCGGAATTGGGAGGCGGCTTCTTCCAGTTCCTCAGAGCTCTGCCGGAAGAGAAACTGCGCGAGGACTTACCTCAGTTGCAGCGGTTCTCCGAGATCGACCCGAAGCTGCTCGACAGGATTCCGACTCTCGATGAAGAAAAATGGAGCGAGGCCAAGGCCATGTTCATCGCTGCATTCTCCGGCGACAACGCAGAGCTGAACAAAGACATCAAGCCAGTACGCAACCTCTTGCCGGGTCAGCTCGTCGACGTTCGAGCTAGCCCAGAGGCGACCCGGGGACTCATGTCGTGGATGCGTCCTTCGCTCGAGAAGGCCGAGGACGTGAGGACGTTCGTAATCGCCAATTTCGAAGCGATGAAACGCGAGTTCGGCGCCTTGCGCGAGTGGTGGTGGAGACTCGCGACGTCGAAGGACGAGAACGAGCGCAAGCTCGCGCAGGAGTTCAAGGCCAGCAAGGAAGCGGGGCGCTTCGAACGTGTCGAATCGACCAGCGAGGGCGATCTCCGATCACGCGTCGACAAGGGCAATCTCTTCGCGCTCTTCATCGTTCCCGAAGATCCGGTAGGGCTGAGGCCGAAGAGCGAGAAGACCTCGACGGAGTCGCCAGAAGACAAAGAGCGTAGTTCGCCCAAGTTCACCTACGTCACCACGCAGGAACACCTCGCCGACCAGGAGCTCCGCGACTGGTTCCAGGACAAGGCGACGAAGGTCGTCCGCGATCGGCGGATTGCCAAGCTGCGCGTGAACGAAAGTGACGCCGATTGGCTCGGAAGCGAGATTCGCTTCGACGAAAAGCAGATGAAAGGCGGTGAAGAAGCCGAAGTCAGCAAGGGCGACGTCGTCGGCCAGTTCGCGCCGGTAGTCTTCGTCTACCTCCTCTGGATCTCGGTCTTCACGATCGCCAATCTTCTCCTCACGAACACGATCGAAGAGAAGTCGAACCGGCTGATCGAAGTGCTGCTCTCGTCGGTGTCCCCTCTGCAGTTGATGATGGGGAAGATCCTCGGCCTTGCCGGGACGGGTCTCACGATGGTGGCGTCCTGGGCTTTCTTCGCGATCCTCGGGATCAAGCTGGCGCCGCTCTTGGGCGACAACTTCGCTGCGACGGTAGGCAACTGGGGACTCGAGCAGATCATCACCAACCCGCGCTACCTCGCGAGCTTCCTCATCTACTTCGTCTTCGGCTACCTGCTCTACGCGGCACTCCTCGTCGGCATCGGCTCGGTCTGCAACAGCCTCAAAGAAGCGCAGAACTTGATGCAGCCCGTCGTCTTGATGCTCATCGTCCCGCTGCTCGCGATGATCCCGATCGCGCAGGAGCCCAACGGCACGCTCGCGAAGGTGATGAGCTACATCCCTCCGTTCACGCCGTTCGTGATGATGAATCGCGCAGGAGGGCCACCGAGCCTCGTCGAGTACGGCCTCACGACGTTGCTCCTGATCGCGACCGTAGGCGTTGCGATCCTTTTCGCCGCCAAGATCTTCCGCATCGGCGTCTTGATGACCGGCAAGCCGCCCAAGATCCGTGAGATCCTGAGTTGGCTCAAAGCGCCCGTCGGCAGCGTCTACGTGCGCGAAGAGCAGAACAACTAGGTGCGCGAGACTCGCAAGCAAACCGAGGAAGAGTTGGCTTCGAGGGTTCGGTTGGCGCCGCCTTCAGTTTCACTCCTGCGCGACGCTGCCGAACCACGTCCGCAGGAACTCGGCGAGGTCCTGCCCTGTCTGCTCGCTAGGGCCGAAGACCAAAAAGGGAATCGGCATCGCGATGCCAAACACTCCGAGCGTCGTTCCGTTGGGCAATGCGAAGCGTAGGAGCATCCCCGGATCGTCTTCGACGATCGCGTCGAGCTGTCGCTTGCTTCGCTCGGACAACTCTGCCTGAATCGCCACGCCGGGCTCCAGCAGCAAGCCTTCGCTCAGTCGTGCCGACACGACTTCGAGTTCACCCAAGTGATCCACGACGCGATACGACTGACCATCGAACCGAATCGGCGCATCCGGCGCACCGATCACGAGTGCCACCTCATCGACGCTGACCCGAACGACATTACGGCTCGTGTGTACCTGGCAGCCAGACAGAAGCAACGTCACGGCGACTACGAGAATGCTCGTAGCGTTAGCATATGAGCTGCACATCAGAGCCCCTGGATGAATCGTGGTCTGGCAGCATAGAAGAAACGCAGCGGCAAGGACGCCAGCAACTAAACCCAAGAACAACTTCCAATGCAGTTGCCAGGTCCGCGGTAGCCACGCATCGCTGGGTTATTTCAGTGTTCCCGAACTGCCATCCACGTCGAGGGCGGCACAGTGAGTGACGAGTGGTTCGACGTGATGTCCGTCGATGGTCGCTTCTTGGCGACAGTTCGCTGGCGTTCGCCAGGGACGCTCTGTGGCCCAAGCTTCGGCGGCTTGGAATTGCAGAACGCGAGGTTGAGCAATCTGAAGCTCGACGGAGCGAGCTTCTGTGATGCGATCCTCGAGGGCGCCGTCTTCGATGGCTCGATGCTCTCCACAGCTCTGTTCCAGAGTGCCAACCTCGTCCGGGCGAGTTTCGTTGGCGTGGATCTTCGTATGGCGTTTCTCGATGACGCGATCCTCGCCGGTGCAGACCTTCGCGGCGCCGACCTGCGTGATGCGTGTTTGACGAGAGCGGACCTTCGTGGATGCAAGCTGGAGGGTGCAAGACTCGGCGGCGCGCGGTTCGACGGCGAGACGAGGTTCGACATCGGCGTTTGTCCGATGCGTCTCGGAATGCACGTTCAGCTCGAGCGGTGGACCTGACTTCCCGTGCCCCGGCGCGCGGCGACCGTGGACGAGCACGGCGCATCGGCGACAGCAACAAGCGACCGCAAGCAGCGCCAGCAAGCAGCAACCAGCAAGTAGCAAGCAGCGCCAGCGCCAGCGCGACAGCACCCAGCGCTCAGCTGCGAATTGTCATCGACGGCACCGAGTTGCCGATGCCGAGTACCGTCCGGAAGTCGGCGGAGAACCAAAGGCCGTGCATCCAGACCTGGAACGGTGCGATCCCCGACATGTTCGGCAGGTTGACGCGCGGTGCGAGGTTGCCGGTCGCGGGGACTTGCGCGAAGTGTTGCTGCAGGATCGGGCCGTTGAGCAGGCCGAGTCCGAGGTTGGTGAGTGCGTCGATCTGGAACGTCGGCGAGCCACTCCAGAGCACGAGTTGCCACTCGCCCGTGTGTTGCGGTGCCGTCGTACAGAGGAAGCCCGAGCGTGGCCCCGAGACCAGACGGAAATCGGCGACCGACGTCGCGAAGCCCGTGACGCCGAAGCGCGGGACCCACTGCAGATAGCGTCCCGAGCCCGTGTAGGGCGAGATCGTCATCGACGTGGATCGGTCGTTGTTGGTGTTCGAGACTTCGTCCACCGCGCCTCCTGCGTCGACGCGTGCGACGAGGAAGCTCGTCGAGGACGACCAGCAGTAGGGAGCGCTCCACGTTCCCGAGCGCACGATCGTGGCACCGGCCGCGAGGGGGGGCACCGTGTTGGTGGCCACGTAGTCATCGGCCGTGCCCCACGTCGAGTTGGTCGAGAGCATGACCTCGAGATCGACCGTCTGCGTCGTCGCGACGACGCCTTGGTTCTTGATGGTCGCATTGTACGTCGATGACGAGCCTGCCGTCGTGTTCTGCGCCGTGACGAACGTGATGACGAGGTCCGGCTTCGATCGTTCGCAGGTGACCTGGAGCGAGGTCGTGTTGTTCGATTCCTCGCTTTCGGCGACTACCGATGTGTCATCGACGATCATGCCGAGCCAACACGAACCCGTCGCTGCCGTGCGGTCCGGGACGACGAACGACTTCGTGAAGGAGCCCTTCTGTCGAGCGTTCAGAGTTGCGATCGACTGCGTCGTGAGGAGCGTATCTGCCGTCGAGATGAAGTCGTTCGTCGAGAGGTAGATCCCGATGCGGCAAGGCAGACTGATCAGATCGCCCGCGTTCTCGTAGCTGGCCGTGACCGCGACCGTCGCCGTCGGCACGAGCGTCGTCGAGGTCGCCGTCAGCTCGCGTGCGATCAGATCCGACAACGGACCGACGTCGCGGCTACGACCGAACCACGTGTAGCGAGGCCGCTGATTGGCGTTGTTTCCTGCCGACGAGTTCATCGCCATGTTGGCCGCGATCCAGGTGTTCTGGGCGACCGGGTGTCGCTGTGCCGTGACGTAGTCCCCCCAAGCATTGCTCGACGGGCCGCCGAGCCCCGAGCCGACGACGTGAGCGAGGAGGCCGCCGCTGATCGGCTGCTGATCGTCGAAGGCGAAGACGCACGCAGACGGGAACCCCGTCGCGCTGCACACGGTGATGCTGCCTCCGAAGTCACCGCGCGCGTTGGATGCGGTCGACGGATACGCGAAGCAGAGCGTCGAGGACCACAGGTCGAAGTCTCGCGTGAGCTTCAACGTCGACGTGTCGACTTCGATCGCGCGGACGTAGGGGACCGGCCGATTCGTGCGGGCACCCGAGTTCCACATGAACCCGGCCCTGCCGTTGCCGGACCAGCCCGTCAGACCACGGTTGTCGGAGCGACCGAGGAAGTTGCGGTTGTCGCCGCCGCTGAAACCGCCGCCGATCGACGCGTACGCGCCGTGTGTCACGAGATTCCGCGTGACCGAGCCGGAGTCGGGCCACTTGTAGATGTAGGCGGCGGTCGAGGAGTTGTGGAAGAGCCAGTACGCGGCATCGCTGTCGTGCGATGCGGTCGCGAGGCGCCAACTCTGTCCTTGTTTGACCAAGCGCGTCGAAGCGAAGCGCACACTCCGTCCCGCCTTGAGGTCCGACAGATCCATGCGCCAGCAGACGACGCCCCAGTCGGGAGCGTTGGTCACGGCATAGACGTTCGCCGTCACGTACAGATACTGTGACGTCGCTGTCATGCTCGGATAGTCCATCCAGTAGCCGGCTGGCCAACCGAGGTTGCCCGGGTTGAAGACGTAGCTCCATGACGAGCCGCTGCCGAGGCGCGCTTCGGTCGAGAAGATCGCGATGCGGTAGCTACCGGTGTTGGTGGTCGTCGACTTCGAGTACTGGAGCAGCCAAGCCACGAGTTCGTTCGAGCCCGGCGGCGACTTCACCGCGACCTGGTCACAGCAGAAACCACCATCGACCGAACCGAAGTTGGTGGGGTTGCGGCGAGTCCAGCTGTTGCCGGCGTTGGTCGACGTGGCAGCATCCCAATTCTGGGTATAGAGAATCGTGCTACCCCACTGCGCGAGCGATGGCTCGAGAACCGTGGAGGTCGACTGGCTCGACCAGCTCGGCTGCACGTTCTTCAAGATGGTCATCGGCGCATCGAGCGGTCCTGGCAGGTCGCCGGCCACGCGTCCCGCTGGCGTCGTCGGGTCCGGCGTGGGAGGACCCTGCCTCCAGGTGTCGTGCACTTCGTGCGACGGCAGCCGAGGCTCGGGCGCCGGCGGCAGCATCGGTTTGGTCCACGTCGCTGCATCCGTGTAGGAATGCACGGGCATGACGCCCTCGATCGTGACCGGGACCGTTTCGGGCCCCTGGGCCCGAAGCAGCGATGGCACGGACAGCAAGATCGCGGACGCGAGCACCGCGAATGGAGGAGTGGAGTACTTCGTCATGCGGTGCAGGGCGTAAACGAGGCTCGAGAAGGTCGGGTTTGCGTCCGGTTTTTTTGACCCGACGCGACACCCCACTCGCATCGGGTCGTCCGTGCTCTCTCGGTCCCTGCGGGAGGTATCATTCCACGCTGTGTCGCACGAAGAGTTGCCTGCCGCCGAACTGATCCCACGCCTCTATCGAGAGCTGAAGGGCATCGCGCGACGACTCCTCCAGGACGAGCGTCAGGGGCACACCTTGCAACCGACGGCTCTCGTGCACGAAGCGTGGGTGCGCCTCGAGGGGAGCGGGGTCAAGTTCTCCGAGGACGATGCGGACGCGCGTCGACGCTTCGCTGCGGCCGCCGCCGGGACGATGCGACGCGTCCTCGTCGACCACGCGCGCAAGCACCGGGCGCAGAAGCGCGGAGGCCTGTCGCTGCGGATCGACTTCGACGAAGCTCTGCCCGTCGCGTCCGTCGATGCGGACACCCTGATCGATCTCGAGGCGGCGCTCGAAGCGCTCGCTGCCCAGAACGCGCGCCTCGCGCGCATCGCAGAACTGCGCCTCTTCGGAGGCCTGACCGGACCCGAGCTCGCTGCGGTCGAGGACATTTCGGAGACGACGGCCAAGCAGGATTGGTCGTTCGCGCGGGCGGTTCTCGCGAAGCAGCTCGCAGGCAAGTAGCCGAGCCATCCGATCTGTCGAAGGAGCGCGACGCCGCTAGCGTAGCAGCCGGCTACCGCGTTCGCGACGCGTCGTAGACCGTCACGACGCCGTCGTCACTCGCGACCACGAGGCGCTTGCCGTCGGCATGCCAGCGCACAGCGAAGCCCTTGCCGGTCAAGCGAAGCTGCAGCATTTGCAACCCGGACAGCGTGTCCCAGATCCGGACCGTGCGATCGTTGCCGACGGAGGCGATTCGTGAACCATCGGGATGCCAATCGAGGCCGCGAATCAGCATCGTGTGCCCGCGCAGCTCCCGGATCGCAGTCTCGTTTTGCGTGTTCCAGAGGTGGATGCTCATGCGGTAGTCGGCGATCGCGAGTCGAAGACCGTCGCCGTTCCACGCGAGGACGGTCGGGCGACGAATGGGCAGCTCGAACAGGGTCGAGGCATCGTGTGCTCGAATCCCGCGGACTGCCGATACCGTGGAGACGGCGAGGATGTCCCCATCGGGGCGCCATGCAAACGCCGGCGTCCAGCCGTGGACGACGCAGATCGGTGTGGTTTCGGTGAACGGGCGGGAGACCCACACTTGGCTCACGTGCTCGCCGCGCGTCGAAAACGCGACCCGCGAACCGTCTCGGCTCAAGACGAGTCCGCCATTGTCGTGCGAGAACACGCCCGAACCCGTCGGTGGAGTGACGCGCTCGGATCGTGTTCCGTGCCGGATCTCGATCGAATCCTCGTGCATGCACGCTTCGACATCGAAGTCGCGACTCCACTGACGTTCGCGGCCGGACCGTTCTACGACCGAACCGCCTCGGATGACGAAGGCCTCCCCAACGGCAGGAAGCGACACCGCGATCGCGTCGTCAGGGCCCCAAGCCATGCGCATGCCGTACGTCTCGTTGCGTGCCGCGACCGGAAGTCGGATGCGTGTGATCGCCGTGGCGGCGACATCGTCGGGTTCCCACGTGCGAATGGTCCCGTCCTCGCCCGCACTCGCGAGAGTGGAGTCGCCCGATGCGCTCGCGGATGCACTCGTGATGGGCGAGAAGTCGAGTCCCCAAACCGTGTTGGCATGTCCGCGCAGCGAAGTCACTCGATTCGCCTCGACGTCGATGATGCGGATCACCTGATCGCGACCACCCGTGGCGAGTCGTTTGCAATCGGGATGCCAGGCGAGCGAAAGTAGTTGACCGCCTTGTTCGATGCGCCTCAGTTCGCGCCCGCTCGCGTTGTCCCATACGATCGTGCACCCAGGATTTCCGACAACCGCGAGTCGCGCGCCGTCGTGAGAGAACCCGAGAACGAAGACGTGTGTTCTCGCGTCGAGCTTTTGCTCGACGCTCCAATCGGTGGTGTTGCGGATCTCGATCGTCCCGTCGAGCGACGCACACGCCAAGTGGCCATGTCGCGAGAACGCGAGCTTCTCGTAGTTGCCGCTGAAGCGTGCGATTCCCGTTCCGCTCTCGATCTCGCGCACGTGCACCGTGCCATCCGTGCACGAATAGGCGATCACGCCTCGTCCGGGCATCCACACGATGCATCGCGTCGTGCCCACGTCGTTCAGCGTCGTCCGAAGGTCGCCGCTCTCGCGTTCGTAGATCCGGAGCGTGTCGTTCCAGGTCACGGCAACGAGGCGCTTGTCCGGCGAGAGGCGTACACGCACGAAGTCGTTCGAGTGCCCTGGATAACGCCGAACGGCGTTCTTGGTCGTCAGGCTCCACAGGACCCCGCCGGTACTTTCGTGGCTCAGGACGTGGTCCGCATCCACCCAAGCGACGTCGTGCTCGACTTCGTTCGTGTCGACGACACATTGTTCGTTGTGGCAAGACGCCGCGAGCAAGTGCCACTCGAAGCCACGGGGGTCGATCCCGCTTTCGTCGGTCGTGCTCCACGGTTCGACGAGTTCGCGTACCCGCGCGATACTCCCATCCTCGAGGGCCTCTCCCGCGAGATTCATCTCCGCCACGTAGCGACTTCTGCGCTCTTCGGAACGGGCGTCGTGCTCTTTCTTGGCGAGGTTCTGGTTCTGCTTCGCGAAGATCGAGACGGTCACGATGGCCGCGAGCATGATGGCGAAGATCGAGAAGAGCGCCACGACCGTGCCTCGGTTTCTCCGCGCGAAGGTTCGAACTTCGTAGGCGATCGACGGGCGTCGCGCGAGGATCGGTCGCTTGTTCGCGAATCGGTGCAGGTCGGCCGCGAGTTCGGCGGGGTTCGAGTACCGACGATGTGGATCCTTGGCCAGAGCCTTCATCGCGATGATCGAGAGGTCTCCACGCAGCGCCGAATCGATCTGCCCGAGTTCGCGCGGACTCTCGTGCATGACGACGCGTAGAGCTTCCGTCAACGGCAAGCCATCGAGCTCCAGTGGGACTCGTCCGCAGAGAATCTCGTAGAGAACCGCGCCGAGAGCGTAGACGTCGCTCTTGCCGTCGACCGGTCTACCGTCGAGTTGCTCCGGGCTCATGTACGGCAGCGTGCCGAGGAGTTGTCCGGTCGACGTGAGTAGCGAGTCCCCACTCCCAGCCTCGTCCTCGGTCGCGCGTGCGATCCCGAAATCGAGGACCTTGACGCACGGTCGCGCATCCGCGATCTGCGTGATCAACAAGTTCGCGGGCTTCAAATCGCGGTGCAGGACTCCACGATCGTGTGCGTGCTGGGCTGCGTCGCAGCACTGCGTGATCAGGTCGATCCGGTCGGAAACCGAAAGGCCGTGACGGCGTGCGAAGTGCGTGATCGGCTCGCCATCGACGAACTCCATCGCGATGTACGCTTGATCGCCGTGGTTCGCTTCGAAGGTCCCGGCATCGAACACCTGTGCGATCCCGGGATGCGCGAATCGTCCGAGGTACTCGGCCTCGCGTCCGAATCGTCGAAGCGTTTCGGGGCGTACCGCTCCGGGCTGGATCAGCTTGAGGGCGACGATGCGTCGAGGTCGATCTTGTTCAGCTCGGTAGACGACGCCGATTCCACCGCTTCCGACGACTTCGAGCAAACGGTACCGACCGACCTGACTCGGGTGAGTCGGCGCGGGGCTGCCGAGCACGTCGTGGTCCTCGTCGTGATGCGAGAGCAGCACTTCGAGTTGCTGCCGCAACTCGGGTTCGTTCGCGCACTCCGCGTCGAGGAGTCGCTGGCGCGCGCCGGGATCCAAACCTTCGGTTCGCGCGAAGAGAGATCGCAAGCGCTCGAAGGTTTCATCCACGCGCGCATCGTACCCCGGGAGTCAAGAGAGCAGACCCTGCTCGTACAGGCGATACGCGGTCGCGTGCATCCCGCGTGCCTCGTAGGTGCTGCGGGCACGTGCATTGTCCTGCTCGACGTAGAGTCGAATGCCCACGACGCGATCCATCGCTTCCATGGCGCGGGCAGTGACGGCCGCGTGCATTGCGCGGTAGACCCCGATGCCGCGGCTGTTCGGCTCGACGTACACGGATTGGATCCACCAGAACCAGCCGTTCCGCCAGTCGCTCCATTCCCTCGTGACGAAGAGCGACGCTACCGGAACTTGGTCGCGTTCGGCGATGAGGTAGAAGCCTTTGGAAGGGTCGGCAAGCGCAGCGGCGACTCCTGCGGTGACGACATCGCGGGGAAGCGAACGGCCCTCGGTCTCCTCGGCCATCGCGACCTGCCAGTGCGCGATGGGATCTCGATCCTCGGGGTTCGCCTCGCGAATCGTGATCATTTCAGCTGCGATCGCCGCCTTCGACGTGCACGTTGCCGCTGCGTGTGGTGATACGGATCTTGTCGCCGCTGAGTCCGCGGCGCAGCCACAAGGGGTGACCTTCCGTGTCCTGGATGTCGTCGAAATCTCCAGTCGCGTTCATCGGCGCTGCATCGGTGGCGGTTGCTTCGATCTCGACCGGGGCCTTGCCGTCGTATCGCAGCATGACCGGTCCGCTCTGCGTGACGATCGAGCCTTGCACGTTGTCATCACACTCGAGTTCGACAGTGACACCACCCGACTCCGACGCCAGATCGAATTCCTTCGGGCTCGAACGGAGTCGGATGCGTCCTGCTCGCGAGCGAGCCTCGATCGCCGAGCCACCATGAATGGTGATGTTGCCCGTGTTCGTGGTCGCGAGAACGGTCGACGAAGTCTCGAGACGGATGTCTCCCGACTTCGATTCCGCGCGCGCGGCGGCCGCAAGTCCTCGAAGGTCGATCTGTCCCGAGTCCGTCGTGGTCTCGATCGCGAGGCTTGCCGGCGTTTCGATACTGAGATCGACGGTCGCCTCCCAGCCAGGCTTCTTCATGCCGGCGAACCGCCACCCGAGATGGAGCAACCCCGTTGCACCGAGATCGTGGTCGATCTGAATGTTGCGGATACACGCTTCGGCGTCCGCCGCGGTCTTGCCGCCCGCCCTCACGTGGTACCGCACGCTGATGGTTTCGAGTTTCGCCGTGGTCGCGTCGATACGTAGATTGCCGGCGATGTTGGATGCTTGTACGCGCGTGACGTCCGCGAGGGGAATCGGGACGACACCGTCCGACTCGAGATAGACGAGCGGCTCCGCGCACGCACTGAGTACGAGGAGTGCGACGATCCTCGCGCAACTACACGTACACGAGGACACCGTCCTGGGGACCAGGGATTTCGAAATCGAGAGCGACATGGGGTGTGGACGCTGTGGATCTTCGATGGTCGGGCGGGGGGAACGCTCGACCGGACGACTCGCCAGGAGATTACCACGAAGCGTAATCGGCTTCTGTCCAAACTCGCGCAAAACCGATCGGCAAGGGGCTCTCGAGCAGCGAGCCAGGCTCGATGTAGTTGTAGACCTGCGCGAGATGGCGTGACTCCGTTTCGCTGATGCGACGGTGGATATGCCACGGACGGAGGTCTTCGTGACGCTCCACGCCGGCAGCAGCGAGGATCTCGGTGAATGCGTGGAGCGTTGCTTGGTGGAAATGCGCCACTCGATGCGCCTTGTCGCCCGGGACGAGCCCGCGCATGAGTTCGGGGCGCTGCGTCGCCACTCCGGTCGGGCAATCGTTCGTGTTGCAGCGCAGCGCCTGGATGCAGCCGATCGCGAACATCATCCCGCGAGCCGAGTAGCCGAAGTCGGCTCCGAGGGCGAGTTTCGAGAGGAGCGAGAAGCCCGTGACGATCTTCCCCGACGCGCCGATCTTGACCCTGTCGCGAAGGTTGCTTCCGACGAGGGTGTTGTGAACGAAGACCAGGCCTTCGTTGAGCGGCATGCCGATCGAGTTCGAGAACTCGAGGGGCGCGGCTCCCGTTCCGCCCTCACCTCCGTCGACGGCGACGTAGTCTGGCGTGATGCCGGTCTCGAGCATCGCCTTGCAGATCGCCGCGAACTGCCTCCGTTTGCCGACGCACAGCTTGATGCCGATCGGCTTGCCACCGGAGAGTTCACGCAGCTCGGCGATGAAGTGCACGAGTTCGAGTGGACTCCCGAACGCCGAGTGTCCTGGGGGAGAGAGGACGTCCATGCCGACCCGCACACCACGAATCCGCGCGATCTCGGGCGTGACCTTGCGGCCCGGAAGGATGCCACCGTGGCCCGGCTTCGCTCCTTGGGAGAGCTTGATCTCGATCATCTTGATGTTCGAGATCTGCGAGACCTCGCGGAACTTTCCACGATCGAACCCGCCGTCGTCCGAGCGTGCACCGAAGTAGCCGGTACCGAGTTGCCAGATGAGGTCGCCACCGGGTTCGAGGTGGTAGGGACTCACGCCACCCTCACCTGTGTTGTGTGCGAATCCCGCGAGTCGTGCTCCTTCGTTGAGAGCGAGAACGGCGTTCGCGCTGAGCGAGCCGAAGCTCATGGCCGATACGTTGAAGATCGACAACTCGTACGGTTGTGCGCACTGCGTCTTGCCGACCGTGATGCGCGGGTTGAAGTCTCGTGGGTGCGTCGGCGCGATCGAGTGGTGGATCCATTCGTAGCCAACCTCGTACACGTCGCGCTGCGTGCCGAACGGCAGCGTATCGATCTGCTTCTTCGCGCGCTGATAGACGACCGAGCGCTGTTCGCGACTGAACGGCTGTCCATCGGTGTTCGTCTCGATGAAGTACTGCATGATCTCGGGCCGGATCATCTCGAAGAGATATCGGAAGTGCCCGATGATCGGGAAGTTGCGCAGCACTGCGTGCTTGGTTTGGTGCACGTCCCAGATCGCGAGTGCAATCAATGGTGCGAGGACGAGGAAGGCCCAGAGGGCCGGCGGCCAGAACCACGCGATCGTGAGGACGCAAGCGCACAGCGCGACGAGGATCGTGAAGATGGGGCGTACCATGTGCGGTCAGAGTCCTTTCGCGAGGCGATCCATGGCGGCTTGCAGAGTTTCGATGCGTTTGCAGAACGCGAAGCGCAGCAGGCGTCGTCCCTCGCTCACGGCCTCTCGATAGAAGCTGCTCGGCGGTATGGCCGCGACGCCCGTGCGCTCGATCAAACGGCGTGCGATTGCGACGTCGGGCTCGGCCGGGTCGTCGGCAGCGTCGAAGAACGCGTCGTGTCGCGCCATGACGAAGTAGCTGCCGCTCGGTCGCGCCGCGGTGAAGCCGCTTCTCGCGAGCCCGTCGAGCAGGCACTGGCGCCTCTGCTCGTATTCGTCTCGTAGCCGTTGGAGCCACGGGCCATCGAACGTCTCGAGTGCGTAGGCCATTGCATGCTGCAACGGATGCGCCGTTGCGAACGTCAGGAATTGATGTGCTGCGAAGACCGAAGCAACGAGTCGCGCAGATCCGTGAGCCCAGCCGATCTTCCAACCGGTCATCGAGAACGTCTTGCCCGTACTCGAGATCGTGATCGTGCGCTCGCCCATGCCGGGAAGGGACGCGAGCGGGCGGTGCCGCGCGCCATCGAACCAGAGGTGCTCGTACACGTCGTCGCACACCGCGACGAGGTCGTGTTCGATGCAGATCGCCGCGAGCGACTCCAGCTCTTCGTCGTCGAAAACCCGTCCCGTCGGATTGTGTGGCGCGTTGAGCAGGAGGATCTTCGTCTCCGGCGTGACCTTCGAGCGCAGCCTTTCGAAGTCGATGCGGAAGTCGGGGAAGTGCAGCGGCACGGTGTCGAAACGCGCCCCGGCGAGCGCCGTGATCGCAGGATAGCTGTCGTAGAACGGCTCGAAGGTGAGCACCGCGTCACCGGGATCCAGCGTGCCGAGGAGCGCGGCGGCGATGGCTTCGGTCGCGCCCGACGTCACGCAGACGTCGGTCAGCGGATCGCGATGCAATCCATGGTCACGTTCGACCTGTTTCGAGATCGCCAGGGCGAGAGGCACGGCTCCCATCGGGCGAGCGTACTGATTGTGCCCGTCGCGCATCGCACGAAATGCCGCGTCCGCGAGTTCCGGCGGGCCTTCGAAGTCGGGAAAGCCCTGGCCCAGGTTGATCGCGCCTCGGTCCTGCGCGAGCCAGGTCACCTCACCGAAGATCGAAGTGCCGAAGGGGGCGAGCCGCTGCGCGGTTCTCGATGTCGAGTTCCTTCGTTCGGGAGCCATGGTCGTGACGAAAAATCGCATCGTAGCAAGGCGCGTCGGGCGTCCAAGCGCGACGCGATCTCGTCTATCGTCGGGCCATGCGTGCTGCCCTGCAGACCGTGCTCGTTCTCGTGACCTTCGCCTCGTCGGCCGTGACCCAGGCTGCCGCGATTGCCGGAGACGATGCGGTTACGCGGCTCGAGTCGCGCTTGTCTTCCGGCGACGCGACGATCGAAGGCGAGACGCGTGCTGCGAAGCTTCGAGCGTTGCTCGATGCACTCGAGATCGAGGTCGCGTCGCAGACGCTCGTCTTCTCGAAGACGAGCTTCCAGAACGACCGGATCTCGCCGGACAATCCGCGGGCGATCTACTTCGGCGACGACGTGCACATCGGGTTCGTTCCGGGCAGCGACCTCGTCGAGCTCGCGGCGATCGACAGTGGGAAGGGCGTGCAGTTCTACACGCTCGAGTTCGCCGAGCACGGCGCGCCGAGAATCACGCGCAGAAGCGAAGAGTGCTTCACGTGCCACAGTACGTCGCGCACGCGGTCGGTTCCGGGTTTGATCGTCCGTTCGGTCGAAGTCGACGCGAGTGGTCGCCTTCGAACCGACCGCAAGACGTATCACACGACCGCGAAGAGCCCGTTGGAGAACCGCTGGGGCGGGTGGGCCGTCACCGGCTCGCCGGTGCGCCTCGATCACATGGGGAATCGCGTGCTCCATGGCGAAGGAGTCGTTCCCGTCGATTCCGTGGCGCTCGTTCGAGGTCATCTCGCGCGCACGAGTGACGTCGTCGCGCTGATGGTGCTCGAACATCAGTGCCAAGCTCTGAACGCGATCACGAGGGCCGGCATCGCATGTCGAACTGCGCTGGATCGCCAGGCTGCCGCGAATCGTGCTTGCGACGACCCGCCGGAGTTCGTGAGTCCGGCGACGCTGCGTGCGATCCACGCGGCGGCGGACGAGGTCGTGGCTGCACTGCTGTTCAAGGACGAAGCGCGCCTCGCCGTGCCGATCGATGCCGAATCCGCATTCGCGAAGCGTTTCACGGCGCGTGGCAAGCGAGACCTTCGCGGACGGTCGTTGCGTGACTTCGATCTGCGACAACGGCTCTTCCGATATCCGTGCAGCTACTTGATCGACTCCCCTGCGTTGCGCGCGCTTCCACGACTGGCGCGCGAACGGATTCTGGACCGCATGCAGCGCGTGTTGACGGGGCGCCTCAGCATGCGTCGCTGGGGTATCCCGCGCTCCGTGCGCAGCGAGATTCTCGAGATCGTCGACGAAACGCGTGGGGGCTTGGCGAAGGTCCTCGATCTCGACTCTTGAGCGGCTACACAGCTCTCGAGTTGGCGTAGAGTGTGCGCATGAGACGCGATGCGCTTCGCAATCTCCTATCGCTGGGCTTCGTCGCGTTGCTCGTTCTCGGTTCGGTGTTCGCTCTGTCGGGCGTCGATCGAGAACGCGCCGACTTCGTCCTCGTCAACGGCGCCGAGCCCGAGAGTCTGGATCCGGCGAAGGTCACCGGTGTTCCTGGCGGGCGCGTCCTGCGGGCGCTCTTCTCCGGGCTGACCGTGCAGGCGCCGGACAGCACGGAGTCGCTGCCGGACCTCGCCGAGTCCTGGGATGTCTCGGAGGACGGTCGCACCTGGACGTTCCATTTGCGGGACGGAATCAAGTGGAGCAACGGCGAGCCCTTGACCGCGGACGACTTCGTGTATTCGTGGCGGCGGTTGTTCGCACCCGATACGGCTTCGAAGTACGCGTATCTGCTCTGGGGTGTCGCCGGCAGCGAAGAGTTCACGACCGGCAAGTCGAACGATCCCGAGACGGTCGGTGTCGAAGCGCCCGATCCGCGGACGTTTCGCGTGCGCCTGCGCGAACCGGTGCCGTACTTCTTGGCGCTGACGGCGTTCTACCCGACCTTCCCCGTGCACCGAACGACGGTCGAGCGCTGGCCCGACGATTGGTACCGACCCGATCGCTTCGTGTCCTCGGGTCCGTTCCGTCTCGTCTTGCGTTCGGTGCGGGATCGTCTTCATGCGGTCCGGAACGAACACTACTGGAATGCGGCGAACGTCGACCTCGCGAGCATCGACATCCTGCCCGTCGAGGATCTGTCGACGGCCCTCAATCTCTATCTGACCGGTGTGTGCGATTGGATCACCGACGTGCCGTCGTACGCGGTGCCCGAACTGCTGAAGCGCGACGACTTCGATCCGCAGCCGCGCATTGGAAGCTATTTCTATCGCATCAACCAGAACGGTCAGGACGAGACGAAGCGGCGCTTCTTCGGGAATCGCAACGTGCGTCGCGCTCTCTATTTCGCAATCGATCGCGCGGGGATCTGCGAACGCGTGCTGCGTGGGGGGCAGGTGCCGGCGCACAGCATCGTGCCGCCAGGACTCGCGGGATACGAGCCACCGATGCTGCCGGGACGGGACGTCGAGCTCGCGCGGGAACTCATGACGAAGGGTTTGTCCGAACTCGGCATGGAGACGGCACCGCAGTTCTCGATCCTCTACAACACGCGGGAGGACCACAAGAACATCGCGGAGGTCGTGCAGAGCAACTGGCGCGACGTTCTCGGCCTCGAGGTTCGGCTCGAGAACATGGAATGGCAGAGCTTCCTCAAGACCGAGTCCTCCTTCGGATACGACATCTCGCGCGCGAGTTGGATCGGGGACTATCCCGACCCCAACACGTTTCTCGACATGTGGCAGTCCGGTAACGCGAACAATCGCACCGGCTACGCGGATCCGGAGTACGACGCGAGCATCCGTGAGGCGGCGTCGACGACGAACGCGGCGAAGAGGCTGGCGATCCTGAAGGACGCCGAGGCCCACGTCTTGGATGACATGGTCGTGATACCGATCTTCTACTACGTGTCGACCAACTGCGTCCATCCATGGGTGCGCGGGCTCGTGTCGAATTTCCAGGATCGTCACAACTTGCACTTCGTGTCGCTCGACCGCGAACTGCGGAAGCGATCGGTGCGCTGAGTCTCGGGAGGTTTCGATGCGCGGCGCCGGTGTCCTCATCTTCTTGCTCGCACTGCTCGCCATCGGTGCCTTCGTCGCGGGCACGAGCTTGCTGAGTGACGACCCGAGCCTTGCGCCGAACGAGGCATTCCAGTCCACGAAGGACGACGACGAGGGCTCGCTCGAGGTTCGCGGAGAGCGTTCGAGTGCGAAGACCGACGAGGGCACCGAGCGCACGGAGCCCGCACGCGTCGCAGCGCAGTCATCATGGCGACTCGACGGGGTCTTGAACGTGAAGGGCGGTGCACCGGGCGGGGTTCGGTTGCTCGCTTCGATGATTCGCGGCTACGACGCAACGCTCCCCGCGGAGCGCTCGCTCGAGATCGTCGTGCAGGAGAACGGTGCGTTCGAAGTCCCGTTCGCGGACCCCGGGTGCACGGTCGTGCTCGGGCTCGACATGCAGACCGAAGGCATCGAGATGGCATCTTGGCGGCGACTCCTCGTCGTGGGGCGCACTCCGGAACGACCGATCGTTCTCCAGGCCTTCGCTCTCGATGCCGTCGTGACACTGCGTGTCGTCGCCGAGGACGGCGTGCCGATCGAGGGGGCAACGGTCGTGAGGGGTCGCA
This sequence comes from Planctomycetota bacterium, assembly GCA_020426005.1. Taxonomy (GTDB): domain Bacteria; phylum Planctomycetota; class UBA1135; order UBA1135; genus JACKHW01. The sequence continues at coordinate 22,567 of JAGQQW010000035.1, forward strand.
GGAACGTCGTTGGTCGGTCGCGACGGGACGGCCTCGTGCGTGTGCACGCGACCTCCGCGCGCAAGCGTCTGGAGGTTCGTGTCGGCGCCGACGGGTATGCCGTGGAGAGGGTGCGGATCGAAGAGCCGCAGTTGTCGGCCGGTGAGGTCCTCGACGTGCAGCTACGTCGTGGCGTCACGCTACAAGGCCGCGTCGAGGACATCGAAGGCCTGCCGGTCCAAGGAGCGTCGGTCACTACGTTCTTCACTTCGTACTACGGTGCCGTGACGACGGACGCGCGCGGACGGTTCCGATTGGCATCCCTGTCGCCGTCGCGCGAGTCCCACATCGTGTTCGCGAAGAAGCGCGGTTACGTGGAGAGCCGACTCGACGTGCGCGAGAAAGACGCTCGCGAAGGTCTGGTGCTCGTCATGCGTCGAGGTATCCCGGTACGCGGCCGCGTCGTCGGTCCGGACGGGGAACCGCTCCGTGGCGCGGAGCTCTACATCGGACGATCGAAGAGTGACTACAACAAGCTCGATGCGATTGCACGGGATGACGGGGACTTCGAATTCGAAGCGGTGGCTCCTGGCATGCAGCGCCTCGCGTGCGAGATGTCCGGCTACGCTCCATTCGTGACGTCCGTACATGTCGGCGAGACGCCGGTTCGCAAGGACATCGCGATGGAACGCGGCGGAACGATTCGTGGAGTCGTTCGCTTGACCGGTGAGGGCACACCGATCGCGAACTGCATCGTGAGCGCGTTCGTCGGCGGGGAATACGCAGGCGAGGGAACGCAGTCCGGCGAGGAAGGCGACTTCGAACTGCGCGATCTGCCGAAGGGCAAGATCGATCTCGAGTTCTACGCCTCCGGTCACATCCGCAAGTACGTCAAGCAAGCGGATGTGCCTCAGAACGGCCTGGTCGTCGAGATGGAGCGCGCCGCGGGCATTGCGGGGCGGGTGTTCGACGATGCCACCGGGGAGCCGATTCGGAAGTTTCGTGTCCGCATCAGTGGCTCGCGCGGCATCGCGGCCTCGTGGATGCGGACCGGTCGTGTCTTCGAGAGTGCGGACGGCACGTGGTCCATGGAACGAAACGAACTCATGCCCGGGAGCCTCGTGTCGGTCGAAGTCTCCGCCGAGGGTTATGGCCGCGTCGTCCAGGACGGCATCGAGTGCCGGGTCGTGCCGACCGCGGACATGTGCGTCGTGCGACTCGCGCGCGGTAGCGTCGTCGAAGGCACGGTTGTCCGCGCGAGCGATGGCCGAGCACTCGAGGGAGCACGTGTCCGCGTGCAGACCGTGGATCGACGCGGCATCAACGACGCGTTCGACACCGACTACGGCTGGATCGAGGCAACGACGAACGATGCCGGTTTCTTTCGTCTGGATGATGTCCCACGCGGTCAGGTTCTGCTGTCGGTCGATCATGCTGCACGGCGAACGCATTCGGACGGGCCGTTCGAGGTGACGGCAGGCAGCAGGATCGTGCGACGGGTCGTGCTCGACGATGCCGTGTCCTTCTTCGGCCGCGTCGTCGACGACGCAGGTCGACCGCTCGGCGGCTCCACGTTGCACCTGAGCGGCATCGTTGGCCCTCATGCCACAGCGGACCGCGACGGCTACTTCGGATTCGAGCAGATCGACCGGGGCTCGTATCGCCTGACCGGGCACCACCGTTCTTCGAATCGCGATCGTGACGTCGTGCACGTCTTCGACGTGAAGATCGACACCACCGAGGGCGCAGGGCGCAGCAAGGACGCCCCGTTTCGCCTGCAGGCAGCTCCGAGTGATTCCATCGTCGTGCGGGTGCTCGCGAACCGACGGCCGTCGCTGTCGCTCCACCCGGACGATGACGCGTCGCTCGCGGCCTACTCGGTCCTGTCGTACGACTTCGTCCTCGATACGTTCGCGGGCGAGTCGGGCATGGTCGAGATCCGGGGGCTCCCGAAGGCGTCGTGGGAGCTTCGCGCCGACGCGGTGTGGAACCGAGGCGACCCGGTCGTGCGCTTCTGGGTGCCGCGTCGTCGCGACGATGATTTGGTCTTGGATCTGCGCGGCAAGTGAAGCAACCTGCTGCCATGCAACCGTCCGCCGTCTACGACACCTCGGAGCGCACCTTTCCCCAAGACGTCGTCGAGGCGAGCCGTGACGCCACGGTGCTCGTCGACTTCCACGCTTCGTGGTGCGGGCCGTGCAAGGTCCTCGGACCGATTCTCGAGCAGATCGCCGAAGGCAGTGGTGGCGCCGTTCGCCTCGCCAAGGTCGATACGGAGAAAGAACAGCGACTCGCTGGAGCGTTCCGCGTGCAGTCGATTCCGTTCGTCGTCGCGTTCCAGGACGGACAACCCGTCGATGCGTTCGTCGGGCAGAAGGACGAAAAGGGTGTACTCGACTTCTTGAAGAACCTCGGCGTCGAAGTCGCCGTCGATCATGCGAATGATGCGCCGCTCGACACGGTTCTCGGCAAGTGCGAAGCACTGCTCCGTGCCCGTCGCACCGACGAACTCGACCGAGTCGCCTCGATGCTCGAGTCGATCGAAGAGGACGACCCCGATCACGTGGCGGCTGCACGCCTACTCGAGGCCATGCCGTTCTTTCGTCGCTCGTGGACGAAGCAGGGGCCGGCAGGCGAAGCCGCGGGTCGTGCGCTCGATGCCTATCTTGCCGGCGACGAGCTCGCCGCGATGGATCTGCTCTACGAATCGGCGAGTCTCGATCGCTCGTTCGAGGACGAACTCGCGCGCAAGGCGCTGGTTGCGCTGATGCACCTGCACGCCGAACACGGCGATCGCATCGATGCCCTGCGTCGTCGGCTCGCGGTGCTGCTCTACTGATCGCGATCGAGAAGCGTCGGCAGCCGTCCCGACCCGGAACCGAACACGCGTCGTCCGTATTGCGTTTGTTACTCCCGTGGGACTTGTTGTGACGAGCGAACGCCCGGTGTTGCGCTAGCATCTCGCCACCGTGCGGAGGGGGTCCTCCGCCAGGAGGCTACCTTTCGATGCAATCTGGAAGCGTCACGTTCTCCCGGCATGCTGCTGCGCCCGTGAACGGCCCTGCCAAGCCGCAGGTGGACTCGTCCGAAGACCTGAGTCCGTGGTCGCCGTCGACGGCCGACCCGTGGGACAAGAACAAGGCTCGTCATCTCGCGCGTCGCGCCGGCTTCGGGTTGCTTCCCGAAGAGGTCGAGACTCTCGAGCGCGTTGGACACGCGTTGTCCATCGACTTGTATCTCCTGGTGCCCGGGCAGCGGATGCCCGAACGCGGTAGCTATCTCCTCAAGACGGGCGAGATCGTCAATCTGCAGAACTACACGCACCAAGTGGCCGTGTGGCTCTACCTCATGGCGAACAGCCCGTGGCAGTTGCAGGAGAAGATGGCGCTCTTCTGGCACGACCACTTCGCGACGGGGACCGGTTCGGTCCCGGCGGTCGAGCTCATCGCGCGCTCGATCAATCTCTACCGCCAGCGTGGGATGCGGAGCTTCCGCGAACTCGTGATCCGCGTCGCGAGCGACCCCGCGATGCTCTACTTCCTCGACAACCGTCTCAGCACGGTGCGGAACCCCAACGAGAACTTCGCTCGCGAGCTTCTCGAACTCCACCTCATGGGTGTCGGCAATGGCTATACCGAAGCCGACATCAAAGATGCGGCGCGTTGCTTCACCGGTTGGAGCTGCGCCCAGGACTACGTCCAGTTCAACACCCGGACGCACGACTACGGCCCCAAGACCGTCCTTGGAAAGTCGATCGACAACAGCAGTCTCGGGCGAACCGAACAAGCGGTGATCAAGGACGGGACGGACGTCATCGACGCCGCGCTTGCGCACCCTGCCACCGCGAAATACGTCGCCAAGAAGATCTGGGAGTACTTCGTCTACGAAGCGCCGAGCGACACGTTGGTAGACCAACTCGCGGCTCGCTGGCGTGCGGCGAACTACGACATCCGAACGCTGATGGAGACGATCCTGCGTTCGCGAGCGTTCTTCTCCACGCGTGCGATGCGCGCGAACATCAAGAATCCCGTCGAGTACGTCGTCTGGCCGCTTCGCACGCTCGACGTCGCGAGCAACATCCGCTTCTTGCGCGTCACGAATCGCTTCTTGCAGATGGGTCTACCGCTCCTCAACTACTCGGGGCCCGACGGGCTTCCCGACGGCCAGGCGTGGATCAACAGTCAGAACCTGATCAACCGTACGAACTTCGCCGAAGAGCTCATCGAACGACGCACGCGTTGGCAGAACAGCTATCTGGCCTGCGGCTTCGACCCCGAGCGTGAGATCCTGCGCAAGAATCTCGACACCTCGACTCCGGTCGCGATCGTCGATCACTTCCTCGACATCCTGATCGATGGAGACGTGCCACCCGCCGTGCGTCAGAACCTGATTCAGTACATGACGGCGACGGACAACGGGACCCGGAACTGGAACTACGCGGGCAACAAGACACGCGAACTCACGCAGAAGGTCGCGGGGCTCGTGCACTTGATCCTCGCGCTGCCCGAAGCGCACATCAATTGAGACACGGGAGAGCAGACATGGCCATTCGTCCATCACGACGTCAAGTCCTCGCTGGCGGTCTCGGTGCCACGGCGGCGCTTCCACTGCTTCGAACACCGCGGCTACCGAGGTGGTTGCGTTCGAAAGAGATCTACGCGTCGAGCCTCTCCTACAAGAAGCTCGTCATCGTTCAGCTCGTGGGCGCCAACGATTGGATCAACAACCTCGTCGACCCCGACGAGCCTACGTACGCCGCTGCACGTCCGACGATCTCGCTGCCGAAAGCCAGCATGGTCCGGCTCGACAGCACGTTGCCGTATCACTTGCATCCGGAGCTGATGCCCTTCAAGCGGCTCTACGACAAGGGCTGGCTCACGATGCTGCCGGGCATCGGGTATCCGGTGCCGAACTACTCGCACTTCCGATCGATGGACATCTGGTCCGAAGCCGACCCGGGAGCGCGCAACGTGCAGCGTGGCTGGCTCGCGGACTTCCTCGACAACGCGTACGTCGGGAACGACCCCATTACCGCGCTCGATATCGAACGATCGCTCAACCGAGTGTTCTACGGTCATCCAGTGCCGGTCGTGCGCAATCCCGACAGCTTCCAGTTCGAAACCGATCCGGCGACGAGTGTCGACAAGAACGTCGAACTCGCGCAGATCGAACAGAACGCTCAGTTCGTGCGAGCGGCGCCGAATGCCAACCTCAAGTTCGTCGCCGATTCCTTGGGACGTGTGCCTGCCGATTCGCGTTTGTTGACCACCATCGGAAGCACGTACACGCCACGCGCCACGTATCCGACGGTCGATCCGCGACTCGCGAGCGACTTGCAGCTCTGTGCGCGCTACATCACCGGAGGGCTGACGACGCCGATCTATCAGGTGTCGTCCGGCGGGTGGGATACACACGCCAACCAGGTCGACGCCACCAATCGCGCCGGAGGCCGCCACGGCCCGTTGCTCGCCGCGATGTCGGGATGCATCGAAGCGTTCTTGCTCGATCTCGATGCGTGGGGGGCAGCCGACGAAGTACTCGTCATGGTCTGGTCCGAGTTCGGCCGCCGCGTCGGCGAGAACGGCAACCTCGGTTGTGACCACGGACACGCAGGGATCGCCTATCTGGCTGGCAAGCTGATCAAGAAGCCCGGAATCCAGTCGCCGCTGCCGGCATGGACGTCCGTGCAGCCGCCGTACGACAAGGCAAACTTCTTACACACCGTCGACTTCCGCAGTCTCTACGGCACGATCCTCGAGGACTACTGGGGTGTCGATTCGGCAAAGGTGCTCGGACAGAAGTGGGCGGGCCTCGGCCTGGTCTGATTCGCCGCCCTGCGGTATCGCTTCTCAGCGACGCACCGGATCCTCGTCGTAGAGTCGAAGCTGCACGTCGGCACCCGGGCGCGCGCTTCGACGCGCGAGTTCGCGCCGAACCCCGACACTCCGTGAAGCCTCGACCCGATACGTGCCATCGGTCAAGCCGGTGACGACGAAGCGCCCCAGTGCGTCGGTCCATGTTCGGCGTGGGCCGACGCGTTCGCTGGGCAACGGGTCGTCGACTTCGACGAGAACGGCCTCGGCCGGCTGACCGCTCGGGAGGAGGACTCTGCCTTCGAGCACATGGCCGAGCTCGAGCCGTACGCTGCGTTCGAGGTGAACTCCGGCGCGGACGTCGAGTTCGATTTCGACGCTCGCATGCGGGGGGGCGTCGATTCGCGCAAGCCATCGTCCGGGGGGGAGGCCATCGAACGTCGCGTGGCCGCGTCGATCGGTCAAGTCGACGAGTGTGGGGAAGAGCGCCGTCAGGTCGATACCTTCGACGACCGAATGCTCGATGCGTTCTTTGGTGCTGTTCGTCGTACCGGTAGTCGCCGCACTCTCGAACCGTAGCGGCCAGAGTCGCACGCGCGCCGAACGCAACGGGAATCCATCCGCGTTCGTGGCTTCGAGTCGTACGCTCGCGGCCATCGTTGCAGGGAGTTCCACCGACGTCGACGTCGACGGCAGGCAGGCGCTCTCACAGACGAGCCGAGAGTCGCTGTCGCCGAAGAACAGCAGCAGCGCCGGTCGCGCGGCAATGCCACCCCGCGCGACTTCTCGGGGACCGACGTCGAACACCCGTCTCGTCTGGCCATTCGCGAATTGCAGCAGTACGGCGCGGCCCGGTTTTGCCGCCGTGATCACGAGTTCCCTGGATGCGATCTGCTCGAGTTCGAGTACCGACTCGCTGCCGGAGGCGAGCGGAATCGTGGACAGGGCGAGCTCGGGTTGGCCTTCGCGCAAGAGCGTGACTTGTACGGTGACGTCGAGGCCGGGTAGGGCGATCGAAGCTTCGCCGCCCACGAACTCGATGGCCCGCCCGATGGCCAAGGCGGGTCCGACGAGCCGGTTCGGTTCGGTGGGCCCAGCGACCGACGCCGGGACGTGGACGATTGCTCGACCTGTTGCACCGGGGAGTCGAATTCGCACGTGTGCGGGCGCGCGTAGTTCTGTTTCGATCGTCTTGTCTTCGCCGGGCCCGAGCACGAACGCGAGATCACGCGCGCGGAGGTCGGACGCGACGAGACGCAGCTCGTACGCACCGGGTGGCAGGACGGCGAGTGGCGCGTTCGCCTGCGAGAGAACGCCGCGTTCGAGCAGGAACGACTCACGCAACTCTCGATCGAACGCGAAGAGCGAGTACGCGAGCGGTTCCTTCGTGGCGACACGGAGTGTCGACGCCGGACGCAACGTCAGCCCGATCGGCTCGCGTCCGAGGCTCCCTCGACGGATCTCCGAGGCCTTGTGTCCATCCTGCGTGATGGCGCGGAGGACGTACGTGCCGGGCCGCCGCCGCGCGATGCGGAAGGTCCCGCGAGCCGTCGGGGTCGTTTCGACCCTTCTCTCAGGGTTCGACGGCAACTCGGAATCGACGGCTTGCAGATCGGGGCCGAGAAGGAGCTGCTCGGTCGCGTCCGGCTCGAAGCGCGCGAGGATCCGCACGTCTTGCGCGGTATCGCTCCCATCGACACGCCCACGCAGCTCGAAGGGCGTCTGCTGCGCGGACAGAGCGGCAACCGCGGTGCTGAAGATCGCGGTGCACGAGAGCGCAAGTACGGCAACGGGCGTCATGACCCGTCCAACGTAACCTGGTTCGAGCCGTTCGCCGTCAATCTGGGCCGTCGGCCGGCGTTCAGCTGAGCTCGGTGCGCGAGGTCACGATGCGATCGACGAGGCCGTATTCGAGCGCTTCGCTCGCACTCAGCCAGAAGTCGCGCTTGCTCGCTTCGAGGATCTCGTCCTCGGGGCGTCCGGTCGCCTCGGAGACGATGCGGTTGTAGCGCTCGCGCAGCTTGACGACCTGCTGGGCCGTGATGTGGAGGTCGCTCGCGGTTCCGCGACCGGCCGTCGACGGCTGGTGGAGCAAGAAACGGCTGCCCGGTAGCGTCAGGCGCGAGTCCTTGTCGCCGCCGAGGAACACGAGCACGCCCGCCGACGCACAGAGGCCGTTGACGATGGTGCGC
>JAGQQW010000359.1 GCA_020426005.1 Planctomycetota bacterium
GACCGATCTCGGGCTCTTGCCGCACATCGTCGATGACGGAACCACGGGGTTCGTGCGTCCACCGGATTCCGGACATCTCGCGGCGGCGCTCTATTCGGCACTCGACGAGCGTGTCGGCTCCGCGCTCGGGAATGCCGCGCGCGAACGCGCCTTCGCAACCTGGACGCGCGAGCACGCCGCATCACGGCTCGGCGAACTCTATGAGCGACTCGTGGGTACGAGCCGGTGATCATCGCGGAGCGCTCCTGGATCTCGGACGAAGTCCGGGACATCGATCGTCCGGTCATCGAGCGCGTGCTCGCCGGCGAGATGCCGACGGGCTCCGAAGTCGTCGTCGAACGCGTGTTGCGACGCGTGCTACGCCTCGAACTCGAGAGTGGGACGACGGTCTATGCCAAGCAGCACGGTTTCCCGTTCGCGCGGGTGCGCCTTCGGTATGCCGTCCGTCGGTCGCCGACCGAGCGTGAGCGAGCCATGCTCGACCTCGCAGCACGGCGAGGGCTTCGTGTTCCGAGACCGCTCGCGGAAGGGACCGTTCGAGGTCCGCTGGGGCCGAGGCGTGCCGTGCTCGTGACGCTCGGCATTCTCGATGGTCGTCCGGCGACGCCGAACGAAGCGCTCGAAGCGATCGATCGACTCGTGGAGGCACGGTTCTTTCATCCGGACTTGCATCCCGACAACCTGCGTATTGACTCCGGTGAGCCCGTTTTTTTCGATTTCCAGTCCGTGCGAACCCGCGCGTCGCGTCATCCGCAGGACCGGATGCGCATGTTCGCGAAGTTCGCAGCAGGGCTCGGCCGCACCGAGGACGGTCGTATCGCCTTGCCAAACGACGGCTTCGCGACCGCGGCCGATCGCGTGGCGATCCAAGCAGCGGTCGCGCGCATCGACTCCGAGGGCATGGCAGCCAGGCGTCGTCACCGACGACGAACGAGCACCAAGGTCGTGCGCGAGCGGATCGGTGCTTTCGGGCTGCGCCTTCGATTGCGCGATGTCGAGCCCCGAGAGTTTGATTCCGCACGGTTCGGTCCGACATCGCTCGAGGTCGACGATCGCTTTGGCGAAGCGCGTGTCGCTGTCCGAGACGATGGCTCGATCCGGCGACTCGAACAAGGGCACTCCGCCCGACGCGGGCAGTATTCGACCCTCTTGGAGGCCTGGTCGATGGCTGACGAAAAGTCCGGATTCCTCGCCTGGGAGCGTACTGCACCTTGGCCCTGGGGCCCCCAAGCCCTTTATATTCGCGACTTCGAACAACGCGATTGACGGCCTGGTCGGGCGGACGCGTTGTCGGGCGAAGGGACGCGCCAAGTGAAGTTCGGGAGGGATCGTCGATGAAACAACAGCTCGAGTCGCTCGGGCCGGGTACTTCTGAAGTACCGAGGCGCGTCTTGTTCTTCGGCAAGCGCAAGTCACGGTCGTGTTGCACCGGTGCGCTCGTCGATGCGCTCCGTCACCACGGCCTCGAAGTGCGTTGGATCAACTGCTCGTTGATCAAGCGTTGGGTCGGTTCGTGGGGCATGAAGGCGACTGTGCGCTTCTTGCGCAAGCGCTATCGCGCCGACTTGTGCTTCGTCTTCTTCCACGATCTGCCGCACACGTTGATGGCGGAGTTCAGTCGCGAAATGCCGACCGTGGTCTGGATCGAAGAGCCGATCCGCTACATCGATTCGGCTCAGGTCGATTACGTGAGCTCGGCTCGTCTCGTGTGTCTGTCGACCCCCGCTCTCGTCTGGGCGTACCGTAGCCTCGGCGTCGCCAACTCGACGTTCCTCATGAGCGGCTTCTCTCCGCGCTTTCACAATCCCTCATCCTTCGCTGCAGACGAACCGCGTAGTTACGATCGGGACCTCGTCTACATCGGCGGGCCGGGCCACATGGGGAGTCGGCCGGAGTTCTTGGCGTGGCTCGCCAACAAGTACGACCTCGAGATCTTCGGTGTGCGCGAAAGCTGGCAGCCGTATCTCCAGCGGTTTCCACAATTGCGGCTCTCGGGTGAGTTGCGTCCGTCCGGATACGCGGATGTCTGCGCGCGCAGCAAGATCGTGATCGGTATCAACCAGACGCACGATTCGCGGCTGTACTTCTCCAACCGTGTCTTCCTGACGCTCGCGTGCAAGGGCTTCCATCTCATGCGGTACGTGCCGGGGATGGAAGAGGTGTTCGAGGACGGCAAGCACCTGATGTGGTTCCACGAGCGCGAAGACTGCGAGGCGCACATCGAGCGCATGCTCGCGGACGACGCCGCTCGCGAACGCATCGCCGAGGCGGGACACCGACTCGTCGTCGGCCAGCACCGGTACCATGACCGCGTCGCGGCGATCCTCGACATCTTGTCGGGCCGGCGCGAACTCGATTGTCCGCTCGAAGGGGTCGATGACGTGCTCGAGATCGGGACCGATGCCCGCAATGCGCCCGCGGCGATTCTCTATCCACGTCGCCCGTCGCCTGACTTCCTCGAACTCGATCCCGAACGCGTCACCTTGCGCAACGCACGGCCGGCGGGACGAACCGGCACCTGATCCAATCTGCCGCCAGTGCGCATCCTGCACGTGCTGTCCGAACGTGGCTATTCGGGTGGCGAAGAGCAACTCGCTCGATTGCTCGAGCATCTCGCCGAGGCGGGACACGAATCGATTCTCGTGCTGAATCCCGGTGCGCGATTCGAAGGCACGTGCAAGGACTTGGGGTTGCCCGTCCATATCGCTCGGATGCGCAACGATGCAGACGTGATCGCGATCGCGCGATTGCGCAAGCTGTTCAAGGTCCTGCATCCTGACTTGATCCACTTCGCGTGCTCGCGCGGCCACAAGCTCGGCGCATTCGCCGCGAAGCTGACGAAGAACGCACCTCCGACAGTCGTTACGCGGCGCATGGATTACCCGCTCGGCAGGAGTCGCTTTCGACGATGGCTCTACGGGACGGCCGTCGATGGCGTCGTCGCGGTTTCGGAAGGCGTGCGTCGTGAAGTGCTCGCGATCGGGGTGCCGGAGTCGCACGTTCGCTGTATTCACGACGGGGTCGATGACGAGCGCTTTTTGGGGCTGCAGCGATCGCCGCTACGGCAACAGACGAGACAGGAACTCGGTTGCGGAATTCAACATCCGGACGAGACCACCGTCATCGGATTGACCACGGCGTCCTTGCACCGGCGAAAAGGGCAGGACGTGTTGCTCGATGCTCTCTGTCAGCTCGGTCAGGAGACCGATGCCTTCCAGGAGCTGCGCCTCGTCTGGCTCTTTGCGGGTGATGGACCCGAGCGAGCAGCGCTCGAAGCGCGAGCAACGACGCTCGGTCTGTGCAGGCCCGAATCCGAAGAGCCTCGGGTCTGTGTGCGTTTTCTCGGATCGGTGCGCCCGGTCGATCCGCTCCTGGCCGCGGCCGACGTGTTCTGCCTACCATCCCGCAAAGAAGGGTTGGGCGTCGCGCTTCTCGAAGCGATGGCTGCCGGAATCGCGGTCGTCGGTAGCGCGGTCGGCGGCATGCTCGAGGTCATCGAGCACGAGCGAAGCGGCCTACTCGTTCCGGTCGAAGACGTTCAGGGTATCGCGCGATCGATCGCGAGGCTCCTGTCCGCGGACGAGCGACGCCAACTCGGGGACGCAGCACGGGATCGTGTGCGTGAGCACTTCACGATCGAGCGTATGTGCAGGGAGTCCGAGGCCTACTACCGCGAAATCTCGTCAGCCTGAACAGGTCGCGCGCGCAGACTGCCGAT
>JAGQQW010000360.1 GCA_020426005.1 Planctomycetota bacterium
TGCCATGGATGCGAGCTGGTCCTTCTATTGGGGGCTATTGGGAGTCAGTGGGGTTGCAGGGTGTGTGGTCCGAGGTCCCAGGAGACGTTCTGGCGAACGAGTCGACGGGAGAGTCGCGGACAGCCACGGCATCGACGAACCGCGCCGATTCTGGCCCGCTTGCGTGGAGCGGTCCATGCTCTCTTCGACCTTTGTGCACGCACGAGAAGTTTGTGCACCCGTGAGAATCGTGCACGACCGCGACCCAAAGCACACTTGCTCCGCATGTGGCACGCCGCTTAGATACCGCGCGGCTGGAGAGGTGGCAGAGTGGCCGAATGCGCCGGCTTGCTAAGCCGGTGTACCGATTTCGGTACCGCGGGTTCGAATCCCGCCCTCTCCGCCACTTCGACCTTCGGCGATCGATTCACCGGCAAGACGAGGCGTTCGCGGGCGTGCACCGACCTGTTGACCAGCTCCCGAAGAACCTTCACCGCCCGATTTGCATGCCGAGCTTTCCGGCGAAACGCATTCGACTGGCGAAGGCGACTTCGAAGCTGGGGTTGGCGCTGTGCATGATCCTGACGTGCGGCTGCAACTCGGGTCGGCGACTCGACCTGACGATCGATGGTCTCGAGGGTCGCCCTGCCTCCGTCTACGAAGACGGAACGCACATCGACGGTGGCTCTCGCGCCCCTCGAGCCACGGGCAACCCCATCGAGCCCCAAATCGTCGAGCTGAATCCGGGTTATTACGGAAAGACGAAGATCGATGTCGAAGGCCCGGTGGACGCGTTCGTGAGCGATCGCACGCGCGCCTCCACGCTCGTGGACGTGCCCGAGCCCGCGCCGTCGTGGCTGTTCCCATTCGATTTCGCGATCGAGGCCGTGCGCCGAACCATCCTCGGCTACCACGCTGAGCCCGTGACTCTCCACCTCGAGCCGCCGGCCGCGCCGATCGCCGGAGGCGGCACGACCGACGACCCCGGAACCCCGACGCGTGACGCCACGATGGCGATCGAAGCCGCGCGTCGAAGCCAGATCGCGAGATGAACACACCCGTGACCAGAGCCCGTCAAACCGAAATCGGTGGCTCGCGCGTCGTCGCCGTTTGGGGCCTCGGACGCTTCGGTGGCGGCCTCGGGGCCGCCGAAGAGCTGCTGCGCCGCGGCAATACCCTGCGCATCATCGATCGCGCGACTCGCGATCAACTCGCGGAATCGCTCGTGCGACTCGAGCGCTCGGCCGGTCCGATCGAGGTCCTCGAAGAAGCCGAGTCGTCCCTCGATGGCGTGGACCTCGTCTGCGTCAATCCTGGTGTGCGCCCCGACCATCCGCTTCTCGAAGCAGCGCAACGACGCGGAATCCCGTGCACCCAAGAGCTCGATCTCTTCCTCGACGCGTATCCCGGACGTGTCACGGCAGTCACGGGGACCAACGGAAAGAGTTCGACGACGTTGATGCTCGCCCGCGCGCTCGAGGCGGCGACCGGTCGGATGACGCTCGAGGGCGGCAACCTCGGTGGCAGCCTGTTCGACCATCGAGCCCGCTGGCGCGCCGACCAAGACTGCGTACTCGAAGTCTCGAGCTTCCAGGCGAGTCGGTTGCGACTCGACGCGCGCCCGTTTTCCGGCCTCGTCATTCCGTATCTCGGAACGGACCACATCGACTGGCACGGCGACCGCGGGGCGTATCACGCGGCAAAACTGCGCCTGCTCGGGGGCTTGAAGGAGGGTGCTCCCGCGCTACTCGGCGGGCGTGGCCCATCTCGAGAAGGCGCGATCGACGATCGACTGCACCTGCTGTCCCCGACCGACGAGCCGATCTCGACCCCAGCGGGGCTCGAGTGGCGAGGCGTTCCCGTCCTGACGCGTCGAGACATCGTGGCGCAAGGCGATTTCCAGCTGGACAACGCTCGGCTCGCACTCGCCCTCGTCGAGCGATACGGACTCGATGTCCGGCGCGCGGCGAAGGGACTGCGCGGCTTCGCCGGCTTGCCGCATCGACTCGTGCGTGTCGGCAAGCGCAGTGGCGTCACGTTCTTCGACAACGGCGTGTCCACCGGGCCGGAATCGTCCTTGTCGGCACTGCGAACGTTGCGTGACCAAGGGCCTACCCGTTGGATCGGCGGTGGCCGCAGCAAGGACGGCGATCTGACGCCCTACGACGAGATCGCGTCGTTTGCCCGGAGCGTGCACCTCTTCGGTGAAGTCGCGCCGGCGTTGTCCGAACGGCTCCGGGCGCACGGAATCGACGTCACCCGACACACGACGTGTCGCGAGGCACTCGAGGATGCGTGGAATCGTTGCGAGCACGGCGATCAACTCGTGTTCTCGCCGGGATTCGCGTCCTTCGATCAGTACCCCAACTTCGAAGCAAGAGCGCGTGTCGCACTCGCATGGTGGCATTCACGGACAGGCGACACCGCACGCGGAGCACGCCCCGAGTCGAGCGAGACGAGCGCGGGCGAGTGATCGGCTCGAATTCACCGTCGCGTTCTTTCGAGGGAGGCGAGTTCGGCCGATAGTGGCCGTTCCGTTCGAACCAGCATCCTCCAGAAATCGCCGTGCTCTGCCAGAAGTGCAACAAAGCTGTGGCCACGTACCACCAGCTCGACCTCGAAGACGGAACGTGGGTTCAGCGCCACGTGTGCGAGCAATGCGCACTCGGCGTGGAGCTGGCACCGCCACCGGCGAAGGCGCTCGGTTCGATCGGCAAGATCCTGATCGAGGCGACGGTCGAGCCGCGCGTCGATCCAGAAGACGAGTTCTCGTGCCCGGGATGCTCGATGTCGTATTCGACGTTCAGGAAGCAACGAAGGCTCGGATGCCAGCGTTGCTACGAGACGTTCCACAGCGATCTCGTGCAGATCTTCCGGCGCGTCCAAGAGCACACGAATCATCGCGGCAAGGTCCCGGGTCGCCCCAACGCGACCCCACCGGCTCCTCTCGAACTCGAACGCCTCCGCAGTAACCTCCAACGCGCGATCGAAGAAGAGCGGTTCGAGGACGCAGCGTTGTACCGCGACAAGATGCGCCGGCTGACCGACGACACGGAGCGCACGTGAGTCCACGCTCCCGAAAGAACGACCGCCGGGACGATGGCGGTGACCGTGTCGAACCGCACGACGAATGGCTGCGAGGCGACGGCCCCGACGAAGATGTCGTCGTGTGTACTCGCGTTCGCCTTGCGCGCAATGTCGAGGGACACGGCTTCTCGATCACGCAGGACGACGAGAAGGCGGCCGCTGTCACCGCGACGATCACCGAAGCCCTCGAGCCTCTCGCGCGCGAGCAAGGCTGGGATTGGTTCGATATCCGCGAGCTGTCCGCTCTCGAGCGACGCTGTCTCGTCGAGCGTCACCTGATTTCGCGAGAACTCGAAGAAGCGGATCGCGCCCGCGGAGTGATGTTCGACGCGCGCGGTCGATCGAGCGTGATGATCAACGAGGAGGACCACCTCCGCATCCAGGTGTTCCGCTCGGGACTTCGGATGGACGACGCATTCGCTGCGGCGGATGCGATCGACGACGAGATCTCCGATCGACTCGCGTATGCCTGGTCGAACGAGTTCGGGTTCTTGACCTCGTGCCCGACCAACACGGGTACAGGACTGCGAATCTCGGTGCTCATGCACCTGCCCGCTCTCGTGACCGCCAAAGAGATCGAGAAGGCGACCAACGCGATCCACGAGATGAACATGACCGTGCGCGGT
>JAGQQW010000361.1 GCA_020426005.1 Planctomycetota bacterium
ACGGCCGCGATGCGCGCGAGTTGCGCCCGCCGAGGGAACGCCATGACCGCGGCCGCGAGGGCGAGCGGCGCATAGAAGATCGCCTTCGAGTGGCTGAAGAAGAAGACGGACGTGACGATCGCGAATAGCCCGAGGGAGAGCGCTGCGGTGCGCGGTCGCATCCGCGCGCGGCGGAGACTTCGCAGCGCAAGCCAGAGATAGAGCGCGAGGCAGACGAGAAGCACCCCCTCGGAGCGCCCCATCGTCATGATCATCGGCAGCTGGCCGAATCCGTGGGCGCATACGAAGACGGCGGTCGCGAAGCGCCGGTAGGTTCCCTCGCGCGTACCGAGACGTACGAGGAACGTGCCGAGCCCGAGCCAGAGAAGCGCCATCACGATCCCTGCCACCTTGACGGCAAGCAGACCCGTACCGTGGAACAGCGCCGCATAGATCGCCGCGCCGGGCAGCCAAGTCCACGGGACGCCGAGGACGTAGGCGCTTCGGCACTGCGGGAGCAAGCCGACCATGTGCCTGCCTTCGGCGAAGACGCGCGAGAGCATCAGGTTGTAGCCGACCTCGTCGGTGTACAGCGGCGTCAGCACGCCGAGTGCAATGGTCGCGACCACGACGAGCCCTGCAGCCGCCAGCGCGACGTGCGAGCCCGCCACGCACAGACGCCTCGATTCGACGTGTCGCTGGCCGGTCGGCACCACGCTGCGGGTCAGTAGCATGGTGGCGGGCACTCCAGGAATCCGCCGGCCCGCTGCCGAACGGTGCGCTATATGGTCCCGCCATGGAAGCCTTCGTTCCGCACCGTCTACTCGTCACCGGAGGCGCCGGTTTCATCGGTAGCCATTTGAGTGAACGCTTGCTCGAGCGCGGCGATGACATTCGCATTCTCGACAACTTCGATCGCTTCTATGCGCGGCGCCTCAAGGACGCGAATTTGAAGAACGTGCACGCGACCGCGGTCGCGACCGGTCGCAGCCTCGAGTTCGTCGAGGGCGACATCCGAGACGCGGAAACCTGCGAGCGGAGCGCGGACGGGTGCGAAGTCATCGTACACCTCGCGGCGCTCGCCGGCGTGCGCCCGAGTTTGGAAGAACCCGCTCGGTACTGGGACGTCAACCTCGTCGGACTGCAGAACCTGCTTTCGACGACGAAGGACGCGAGCCGACGTTTCGTGTTCGGGAGTTCGTCATCCGTGTATGGCGGCAACGAGAAAGTGCCGTTCAGCGAAGAGGACGCGGTCGAAGAACCCGTCTCGCCCTACGCCGCGACCAAGCGTGCCGGCGAACTCTGCTGCTACACGCACCACGAACTCTATGGCACGCCGATCTCGTGCTTGCGCTTCTTCACGGTGTACGGACCGAGGCAGCGTCCCGAGATGGCGATCCACAAGTTCACGCGCCTGATCGAGAACGGCGAGTCCGTGCCGATGTTCGGCGATGGGTCGAGCTCGCGGGACTACACGTACGTCGACGACATCGTCGATGGCGTCATGCGCGCGATCGATCGTTGTGGCGAAGTCGAACCCGGCTATCGCATCTACAACCTCGGCGGCAGTGCGACGACGAGCCTCGCCGAGTTGATCGATTCGATCGGTGATGCGCTCGGGAAGAAGCCCGACATCGACACGCTTCCGTTCCAGCCTGGCGATGTCCCCAAGACGTTTGCCGATGTCGCGCGTTCGCGCGACGAACTCGGCTACGAACCGAAGGTACCCGTTTCCGAAGGAATCCGACGTTTCGTCAAGTGGTATCGCGAAGCGCGCGAACACGGAGAACTCGAACTTTGAGCAAGTATCTCGTTACAGGTGGTGCCGGTTTCATCGGTAGTCACATCGTCGATGCCCTGATCAGCGCTGGGCATTCCGTGCGCGTCCTCGACGATCTTTCGACGGGGCAACGCGTCAACCTCGCGCATCACGGCGATGCGGTCGAACTCGTCGTTGGCGACCTGCGCGACATGGAGACCGTGTCGCGATGCTTCGAGGGCGTGCGTGGCGTCTTCCACGAGGCTGCCCTGCCTTCGGTGCCTCGTTCGGTCGAGGATCCGCTGACGTGCAATGCGGTCAACGTCGATGGCTCGCTCAACGTCTTCGTGGCGGCGCGCGATGCGGGTGCCAAGGTCGTCTATGCGGGATCCTCGAGCGCCTACGGCGATACCGAGGTCTTGCCGAAGCACGAAGGCATGCCCGTCGCACCGATGTCGCCGTATGCCGCCGCGAAAGTCGCGACGGAGCAGTACCTCGCGAGCTTCGCGAAGGTCTACGGCATGGAGACGGTGACGCTCCGCTACTTCAACGTCTTCGGTCCGCGTCAGCGCAACGACAGTCCCTACTCGGGCGTCATCGCGAAGTTCTGTCGCAACGCCTTGCAAGGCGAAACGTGCCGCATCGAGGGTGACGGCCTGCAGTCGCGAGACTTCACGTACGTCCACGACGTCGCACGCGGTAACCTGCTCGCGATGGAAACCGCACTTCCGGGCGGCACGACGATGAACCTCGCGGGTGGCGATCGTATTTCGCTGCTCGACATGCTCGACGAACTCGAGAAGCTCGTCGGTCATAAGGTCGAGCGCACGCACGTCGATCCGCGCGCCGGTGACGTCAAGCACAGTCAGGCCGATGCGCGTCGTGCCAAGGAACTGCTCGGTTTCACCTGCGAGCACACGTTCGCATCCGGTCTTCGCGAGACGCTGGATTGGTATCGCGAGTCGATCGGAGTCACTGCCGTGACTCCCGAGAAGCGCTGAGCCGGTCCCCCGAGAACGCGATGCCCGCACCGCCAGAAAAGAGAGTGAAGCGATGAAAGGCGTGATCCTCGCAGGAGGGCTCGGTAGCCGCTTGCTGCCGTTGACCAAGATCACCAACAAGCACCTTCTGCCGGTGTACGACCGGCCGATGATCTACTACCCGATCGAGTGCCTCGTGGCCGCGGGGGTCGAGGAGATCCTGCTCGTCACGGGCGGCAACAGCGCGGGGGACTTCCTGCGCTTGCTCGAGAACGGCACGGACCTCGGTCTGCGCCGCATCCACTATGCCTACCAGCGTGGCGAAGGCGGGATCGCGGCTGCGCTGCGGCTCGCCGAGGACTTCGCGAACGGCGACAAGATCTGTGTCGTCCTCGGGGACAACATCGTCGAGAAGAGCATCAGGAAGGCCGCGGAGAGCTTCGAGGCTCAGGAGTCAGGTGCGAAGATCCTGCTGAAGGAAGTGCACGATCCGGAGCGCTTCGGCGTCGCCGAGATCGAGGGGGACCGCGTCGTCGGCATCGAGGAGAAGCCGAAGTCGCCCAAGTCGAACCTCGCCGTGACGGGCATCTACATGTACGACGCCGAGGTGTTCGACATCATCAAGACGCTCAAGCCGTCGGGGCGAGGCGAACTCGAGATCACGGACGTCAACAACGCCTACATCCGTCGCGGTTCGCTCACGTACGACTACGTCGACGGTTGGTGGACGGACGCCGGTACGTTCGATTCGTTGCTCCGCGCCGCAAAACTCTGCGCCGAAGGTGGCGCCAACAACGCCTGACCCGATGCGTGTCTTCGTCACTGGAGCCGGCGGCCAGGTCGGTCGTGCGTTGCTCGATGCGTGCGCGACGCGCGGCTTCGAAGCCTTCGGCAAGGGACGCGCGGAACTCGACGTGACCAACGCGCGGGCCGTTCGCGATGCGATCGAGCAGGTCCGTCCCGATTGGG
>JAGQQW010000362.1 GCA_020426005.1 Planctomycetota bacterium
CGCAGTCACGCAAGCGCGTCCGAGCAGCGTCGCGATCCTCTATCTCGGCGCGTCGCAACTCAACGTTTCACTCGGTGCACTCGCCGCTGGTTGCTCCGTCTACTGCAGCTACGACGCGCTCCTCGGAGCCGTGCCGACGAACGCAACGGGTTCCGGCTCGCTGACGCTGCCCGTCCCGAACAGCACGGGGCTGATCGGCATCAAGTTCTACAACCAGTACATCGTGCTCGACGCACCGGCAAACACGCTCGGCCTCACGTTCACCAACGGCGGGGCTGGTAAGATCGGCGGCTGATCGCGAACGACGCCGGGGGACTATCGCCCCCGGCCCTCTCTACTCCCGACACCGGAACAGGTCCAACATGCATACCTCGACCCGCACGATAGTCATGGCCTC
The DNA here is from genome assembly GCA_020426005.1 of Planctomycetota bacterium. Classification (GTDB taxonomy): domain Bacteria; phylum Planctomycetota; class UBA1135; order UBA1135; genus JACKHW01. Next base: position 398 of record JAGQQW010000362.1, read on the forward strand.
GGCGTTGCTCTCGCTGAGTGCAACCAGCTTCGCCCAGACAGCGACGTACTCGCTCTATGGGAACGGATGTGCGGGCTCGGGAGCGAAACCCGGAACCGTCGTCCTTCCGGCGGGATACGAAAAGCAAAACGGTAACTCGAACAATCGATATCCGTTCTGCACCGTAGGCATGCACTACATGCAAGCGCACGACAAGGCGGATCTGCCCCCGGTCGCACTGATCCGAGGTTTCAATCTGCGAAACCGTCTGAACAACGCACAAGCGGCGTATTCGATCACGTTCGACCTCTACCTCGGCTACACGAACAATTCTGCGACGGCGTTGAGCGCCACGTTTGCGTCGAATTGGAGTGGAACTCCGACGAAGGCCTATAGCGGCAACCTCAACGTCCCGTCATTCGCTGCGCAGACCGACCCGAAGGTCTGGACGAACAAGATCCCGTTCACTGTGCCGTTCATTTACTCGCAGGCGCGTGGCAACTTCCTGTTCGAATGCATCACGACTGCGGGTTCTCTGAGTACCACGATCACGTACTACGATGCCGTTGGTGGAGCGACCGTCCAGGCGAGCCGAATGTATGCGACGCCCGCGACTGCGACGACAGGATCCGTGCATACCAACTACGGAGTCATCATCGGACTCGACGGACCGACCTCGAGTGGCGCGATCGTCAACCTCGCGAACACCGGTGTGCCGGCGATCGGCAAGACGTTCAGCATCGACTTCTCGGGCGCTGTCGCGAGTAGCGCTGCGGTCCTGTGGCTCGGTGCGCAACAACTCAACATCGGGCTCGGCGGGGCACTGCCCGGATGCTCGCTCTACACGTCGCTCGACGTGATTCTCGGAAGCGCCCCGACCGGCACTGCCGGAACTGGATCCCTCCAATTCACGATGCCAAACTCGCAGAACCTGATCGGCGTCCAGTTCTACAACCAGTGGATGGTCATCGATGCGGCGGCGAACAACCTCGGCATCGTTCTCTCGAACGGCGGCGCCGCGAAGATCGGCACCTGATCCGGCGCAGAATTCCGCCGAACACGAGTTCGGCAATGGTTCGGCAATAGTCGAACGACGTCGCGGCTAGGGTCGGAGTACTCGACCGCTTGTCCGAGCGAGGCATGCGGTACAACTCCAACCCCCACGCCCATGACGAATCGCGCCTTACGTCCGAGCATGTGCCTCGCGATGGCCTTCCTCCTGGCCACGAGCGGCTACTCCCAAATCTCGGGTGTATACAAGGTCTACGGCACCGGATGTTCTGGATCCGGCCTCCAGCCTGCCGGCGTGGTCTTGCCGGCTGGCTACGACCAGCGCTACGGCAACAGCGCCAACTGCTACCCGTTCGGCATTCCGAACATGCGCTACATGCAAGCTCACGAGAAGAGTGAGCTGCCTGCAGCAGCGCTGATCCGCGGGATGAAAATTCGTCACCGCGTGAACGAAGCGCAACCTGCGTACTCGCTCACCATGGACCTCTACTGCGGGTATACGAGCGATCCTACGGGCGTGCTCGTGAGTCAGTTCGCGTCGAACTGGAACGGAACACCGACGAATGTCTTCAGTGGTCGCCTCGATGTCCCTGCGTTTGCGGCACAGAACAACCCGGCGAACTGGACGCTGACGATCCCGTTCAAGACTCCTTACATCTACACGCAGTCGCGCGGCAGCTTCCTGTGGGAATGCGTCAACTCGACACCGGTCGTGTTCCCGCTCGTGTACTACGACTCCGTGGCGATCGCTGGCGTCAAGACGTGGCGGCTGTGGGCCCACTCCTCGACTGCGTCTTCGGGATCTCTCGGACGAAACATCGGCATCGTCATCCAACTGGACAGCCCGCACGCCAGCGGCGCCATCGTCAACCTCACGAACACCGGCGTGCCATCGATCCGTCAATCGTTCAGCGTGGATTTCTATGGTGCCGTGCAGAACAGCAGTGCCGTCCTCTGGCTCGGAACGAGCCTGCTCAGTGTCAACCTCGGCTCGTTGCTACCCGGCTGCACGCTCTACACCAGCCTCGATGTCATTCTGGGCATCGCTCCGACCGGCTCATCCGGTGCTGGCTCCTTGAAGATCACCCTTCCGGCTCAGCAGTCGTTGGTGGGCGTCCGATTCTTCAACCAGTGGATGGTCATCGATCGTGCAGCCAACGGCCTCGGCATCGTGCTCTCGAACGGCGGTGCGGCGACGATCGGAGGCTAATCGAAGACCTCGCGCCACTCGCGCCCACTTCAGACTCTTCTTGCCAGGATTCGCGTATTCTTTTGGACGTAGGGAACGGCAGGTTGCGGTTCCCTCGCCGATCGACGTCGACCCGTGCCGTTCGCTGGCAACAGTCGCAACTCTCGTGCCCTCCTTCACTTGGACACATCTCTCATGAGAAGCCCGTTGTGCGCCGTGATCACGGCAGCCCTATCTTTTCCCTCCATTGCGTCGAACATCGCAGTCGCCCAGACGAAGATCCCCGGCGAATACGCCATCTACGGCTCCGGTTGCCGGGGTACCGGCACGATCCCCGGCGGCGGCCCGGTCGTTCCGTCCGGCGGCTACGACCTCAAGTACGGAGGGACGTCCAACCGCTTCCCACTCAGCACGCCGAACATGCACTACATGCAGTCGCACGGCTCCGGTGAGTTCGCGGGCTTGACTCAGATCTATGGCTTCAACTTCCGCATGCGCCAGGCCTGGGCTCAGAACGCCGGCACGATCAACATCGCGATCTTCGCTGGCTACACGTCGAACCCTGCGCGCACGCTGTCGACGACCTTCGCGTCCAACTGGTTGGGAACACCGACGAAGGTCTATTCGGGCAACCTCAACGTCCCCGCAGTCGCCGCGCTGACCGATCCGAAGGTCTGGACGCTCAAGATCCCGTTCGTCGCGCCGTTCATCTACGCCCCGACGCGTGGCAACTTCTTGTGGGAAGCGCAGACTGGCACCTCGACGATCTCGTCCTTCAACTACTACGACTCAGTCACTGGCACGGCCATCGACGGTGCCCGCATCTATAACACGACGAGTTCCACCGCAACGACCGGGACGGTGGGGGCGGGCTTTGTCGTCGTCACGCAACTCGCGAGCCCCGGAGGCCCGGGAGCCATCGTCGCGATGTCCAACACGGGCGTCCCCGAGATCAACACGAGCTTCCAGCTCGCAGTCACGCAAGCGCGTCCGNGCAGCGTCGCGATCCTCTATCTCGGCGCGTCGCAACTCAACGTTTCACTCGGTG
>JAGQQW010000363.1 GCA_020426005.1 Planctomycetota bacterium
GCGAACTCTTGCCTTCGACTGCGAAGATCGCGGATCGACTGTGCATCGTGCGATCGATGTTCACCGAAGCGATCAATCACGATCCGGCGATCACGTTCTTCCAGACCGGATCGACGATCGCGGGACGGCCGTCGTTCGGTTCTTGGATCAGCCACGCCCTCGGCACGGACAATCCCGATCTGCCGAGCTTCCTCGTACTCGTGAGTGCGGGTCAGGGCGGTCAACCACTCTATGCCAGGCTGTGGGGGAGCGGTTTTCTCGATTCGCGCCATCAGGGCGTGCAGCTCCGCGCAGGCGCATCTCCTGTCCTGTATCTCGAGAACCCGCGAGGTGTATCGCGCCGCACACGGCGTGCGATGCTCGATGTACTTTCCGATCTCGAGAAGGAGCAGTTCGAGCGCGAGCACGACGCGAGGATCGCATCGCGCATGGCGCAGTACGAACTCGCGTATCGCATGCAGGAGAGCCTGCCAGCGCTCGCCGATGTCGAGAGTGAACCCGAGTCGACGTTCGAGTTGTACGGTGAGGACGCGCGCAAGCCCGGCACCTTTGCAGCCAACTGCCTGCTCGCGCGCCGCTTCGCCGAGGCGGGGGTGCGCTTCGTCCAGCTCTATCACCAAGGTTGGGACAATCATGGCAACCTTCCGCGCGCGATTGCGGCGCAGGCGAAAGAGACGGACCGCGCGAGTGCTGCGCTGATTCTCGACCTCGAACGTCGGGGCTTGCTCGACGACACGCTCGTCGTCTGGGGCGGTGAGTTCGGCCGGACGACCTACAGCCAGGGCAAGATCACGAAAGACGACTTCGGGCGCGACCATCACCCGCGTTGCTTCTCGATCTGGCTCGCAGGTGGCGGTGTGCGCGCCGGTACGACCTACGGACGCACGGACGACTTCTCGTACAACATCGTCGACGAATCGGGCGCCGCGTTGCGGCCGACGAAGGACGTCTTCACGAAAGGTGCGGTGCACGTGCACGATCTCCAAGCGACGCTTCTCGCGCTCCTGGGCATCGATCACGAACGGCTCTCGGTTTTGCATCAGGGCCGGCGCTTTCGACTGACCGACGTGCACGGACACGTCGTCCACGACTTGATGTCCTGAACCCGTGCCGCGCCCGTTTCGTCGATCGTGAATGGCGCGGAGTGCACGCGCCGCATGGCGGCCGTGCGACGGTGCGGCGCAGGAGAAGTGCCTCGGGTGGACGAATCCGAGTGCGACCGGACAATGGAGTCATGCGTCTCTCCTCCATGCTCCGATCCGTTCGTGGGTTGCACGTTTCCGACGTGCTGCTACCGCTCGTCGTGTCTTTCTCCCTCGGCCTGTGTCTGGCTCGCGGTGCCACCGCGCAGGTCGTCTACGACGACTTCCCCGGGACTGCGATGCGTGCGTCGCACTGGTGGAGCTGGGGGAGTCTCTCGAGTACCAGCGTCGCGCAGTCGAAGCTCTCGTTCGCCCTCTCGGGCGACGAAGAAGCGGTGTTCACCGCACGGCAGTTCTGGCGCGGCGACTTCGACTTCGTCGTCGACTTCGACAGCGTCGCGTTTTCCGGGAACGGCAGTGGAGGGTTCTTCTTGACGGTCTTCGATGCGCAGGACCTTCCATGGCTCAGTAGCTTCGTCGATCTGTCGATCCGCGCGTCGACGACGGGGCGGTCGTTCGATGTGTATTCGCAGAAGAAAGGGAACGCGCACGGCACGGGCAACGTGCCGACGACGACCACCACCGGTGCCCTGCGCGTGACTCGGTCGAATGGAACCGTGACGACCTACTACCGTGAGTCCGCCATCGGGACGTGGCGCACGTTGCTCGTCTGGCAGGACTTCTTGACGGAACTCGTGGCGCTCGAGATCTCGGCGGAGACTTCGACGGCGACGACCTTCGCATGTGCGACGGACAAGGTCACGTTCACTGGCGCGATGCAGACGTCGCCGACGATCGCTGGACAAGGCTGCGGTGGCATGCGGACCATGGCTTGGAGTTTGCCGTACTACGGCAATACGTCGTTCTCCTCCGTCGTTGCAGGCGACAGCTCGCTCGCGAGCGCTCCCCTCGTGCTCGTTCTTGGCCTGACGCGGATCACGGTCGACCTGACCGCTGCCGGCGCTCCGGGGTGCTGGTTGCTCACGACGCCGGACGTCCCGATCGTCGTCGGAGCGTTCGATCAGGAAGCGACCGCCTTCGTGCAGCTGCCACTCCCGAACGATGCGAACCTCGTCGGTCTGCAGTTCTTCCAACAGTTTGCGGCCTTCACGCGACAGAACGCGTTGCAGCTCGTCTTCTCGAACGTGATCGAGAGTCGGATCTTCAAGTGGTGAGGCTCGAGGCGACTCGATGGACGGCTGCAGCAGATACCGAGTCGATCTGACACTGTGGGGGCGGGCGCCCCGTGCATTTTTTGGACGGTTCCAGCGGTGGCGCGCACGAGTCCATGTCGTAAGTCGGGACAAGACAAGGATGTGGCGCTTTTTGTAAAGGTGGTTCGATCTTTGCATGTCGTGCACGGTTCTCGAACGCGCACGAGTCGGTCGTGCTGGGGTGACACGCCCGAAGTTCGACCCTCACGACTCTGCATCGCTCATGAACTCGACCTCGCGGATGCCTCGCTCGACGGAATCGAGGACGCCGTTGCAGCCCGATTTCGAGGCGCGGTACGCATCGGTCCGCGAAGTCGGCGCTGGAGGACGTTCGACGGTGTTCCGAGCGTTCGATACGTGGCGAGGCCACGACGTGGCGCTGCGGCACGAGCCATCGGTTCCCGCGCAGGATGCGCTCGCCTTGCGCGCCGGTCTGCGTCACCCGTCGATGCCGATGGTCCTAGGGCTCGCGCGATGTCGCGATGGTGAGCTCTGCCTCGTCGAAGAGTTCGTGGCGACCGAGCCGCTGGAGCGTGCCGCGCAGACGAGCGAATCGTCGATGCGATCGTTCGCGCGGCATCTGCTCGGTCTGTTGGCCTACTTGCATGATCACGGGATCGCGCATCGCGACATCAAGCCGGACAACATCGGGCACGAGAACGTCGGTGTGACCGGGCTGCCGGTCCTGCTCGACTTCGGTTTCGCCGAGCGGATCGACGCGGAAACGACACGTCGAGGATCGCTCGGAACGGTTGCTCCCGAAGTGCTCGCTGGAGTTGCCGACGTGCGTCAAGCCGATCTCTATAGCCTCGGAGTGACGATGCTGACGATGCTCCACGGAGTCGAACCGGACCCCGAATGGAGTCTCGATGCACGGCGGCTCCGGCCGTGGATCGATCGATCGCCAGCTTCGTTGCGTGCACTGCTCGAAGGACTGTGCGCATCGCGTCGAAGCCGATTTCGATCGGCGGCAGAAGCCATTCGGAGCTTGCCGCGTGCTTCGCTTGCTACGACATCGTGGACGCCGGTTCGATCCTGGCCGATCGCGCGAGCGGCATACGCACTCGTCCAGGAGTGCGCGGTGTGGCTCGAACGGAGCGCTGCCACGCTCTGCATTCACGGAGCGGAAGGCTCCGGACGACACGCCTTCGCCGAGGCCGTTGCGGCCGTGCACAGCGCGCGCATGGGCGATGCCGAACGCGAGGTGTTCGTGCAGAGCGTCGAGCAAGTCGACAGCACGAGCTTCGTGC
>JAGQQW010000364.1 GCA_020426005.1 Planctomycetota bacterium
CCGTCATGAGCTCTCGGGGCCCAGGCGCTTCGACGCACGCGCATGAACGAAGGCAAGAACAGCTACAAGGTCCTCGCACGGCGCTTCCGGCCTACGGATTTCGACGATGTCGTCGGTCAGCCGGAGGTGCTCGCGAGTCTGCGCACGAGTCTCGAGCAGGGGCGCTTGCCCCACGCACTGCTCTTCGCGGGAAGTCGCGGGGTCGGGAAGACCACGACCGCGCGGATCATCGCCCGTGCGGTCAACTGCGAGGTCACGCCAGGACCGTCCCCGTGCGGAACGTGCGCCGCCTGCAAGAGCATTCTCGAAGGCAGCGCGAGCGACGTCGTCGAACTCGACGCGGCATCGAACAACGGCGTCGAAGAAGTGCGCGCACTGCGCGAGCAGGCAGGCTACGCCCCGATCCGGCTGCGCAAGAAGGTGTTCATCCTCGACGAGGTCCACATGTTCTCGCGGGCTGCGTTCAACGCGCTCCTCAAGATCCTCGAGGAACCGCCGGCGCACGTGCTGTTCGTCCTCGCGACGACCGAGGCTCACAAGATCCCCGACACGGTTCGCTCACGATGTCAGGTCCTGCCCTTCCGACGGATCGGTGCCGGAGACATCGAGGGCCGGCTCGCCGCGATCTGCGAGCGTGAAGGCGTGCAGGCGTCGGCCGAGGTGTTGGCGGAGATCGCCGCGGCTTCGATGGGTGGGCTGCGCGATGCAGAGACCGCGCTCGAACGCGTCCTCCCTCTTGCGCAAGAGCTCGACCTCGCGGCCTATCGGCGCCTCGTGGGGCGGCTCGGTCCGACGCGCGCGGCCGAACTCGTCGCGACGTGTCTCGCAGGCGACACCAAGGCGGCGCTGCACTACTCGCGCGAGGCCGTCGAGACGGGCGTCGACGAACGCGAGTGTCTCGGTGAGATTCTCGAGGTGCTGCGCCTCGTGCTCTTGCTGCACGTCGACGGTGAGGACAGCATGCTCTTCGAGGCGACCGGGTCGTGGCGCGAGCGACTGCTCGAGCTCACACGTGCCTCGTCGCTCGAGACGATCGATGCGATGATGCAATTGCTCGTGCTCGCGCGCGATCGCATCCGTCATCTCGATGATCGTCGCATCCTGCTCGAGCTCACGCTCGTGCGCATGGCGCGAATCGGGAGTGTGCAGACCCTCGGCGAACTTCTTGCCGCCGCACCGCTCGTCGAGTCGGAGGGACGCGTCGAGTCGGAGGGACACGTCGTGTCTGCGGGTTCCGCTACGGCGTCGCACGCGCGGTCCGCCGCATCAGCGACGACGAACTCACCTTCGACAGCATCGCCCTCGACGACATCGCAGCCATCCCCGCCCGCGATGGGCTTATCTGCGACGGGTTCGCCCTCGACGGGTTCGCCTCCAACTCGCGGGAACCGCAGCGCCGATCCGTGGGTCGCGACCGTCGAACGCGCACTCACCGAGCGTGAGCGGCTCGGCAACTTGCTCTCGGCGGCCACGCTCGATTGGAAGAGCGACGCCGAGTTACGACTCGAGTTCGGTGCTCTCAAGACGATCGATCGCGCGCTCGTGACGTCGGAGAAGAGCAAGAGTTGGATCGAATCGGCCTTGTCGGATGCTGCAGGTCGACGCGTCGCGATCGAGGTCGTCACGGCCGCCGCCTCCAAGTCCAAGAAGCCCTCGGCTTCGGCAGGCGCGACCGGTGCCGGCGCCTCCGGCGACGCGCAGCAAGGCGCGCGGCGTCCGCGTGGAAACGTCGACCCGGACGAACTACCGGGGCTCGGCCGCAAGGCGATGGAGCTCTTCGACGTGCGACACGTCGAGCGGACCGACGAAGCCGCCGACGCGTGAATCCCAACCAAGATCCGTAGACCCAGGAGACGAACCGATGGCCGGTGGAGACATGAACCTTCTCAAGCAGGCGAAACTCATGCGGGACCGCATGGACAGCCTGCAGAAAGAACTCAAGGAGCGCATCGAAGAGGGCACGGCCGGCGGCGGTGTCGTCAAGGTCTACGTCAACGGCTTGCGCGAGGTCATGGGGGTCAAGATCGATCCCGAGGCCGTCGATCCCGAGGACGTCGAGACTCTCGAAGACCTCGTGACGGCGGCCGTCAAGAACGCGCTCGAACGGGCCAAAGCGCTCGAAGCCCGTGAGACGGAGAAGCTGACGGGCGGCCTCGGTCTGCCCGGTTTGTCGTTCTGACGCGGGGTCCAGGCGCACCGCGATGTCGCATCGTCGTCCCGAGGCCATCGACGCCCTCGTGAGCGCGCTCTCACGCTTGCCGAGCATCGGCACGGTCACTGCCGAACGACTCGCGTACCACCTGCTCGCCGTCCCCGAAGACGAGGCGTTCGCCCTCGCGGACGCGATTCGGCGTGTACGCGATGAAGTGCGCGTCTGTCGCGTGTGTTCCAACGTCGATGCGAACGATCCGTGTCGCATCTGCGAGGACGAGACGCGCGACCACACGCGTGTCCTCGTCGTCGAAGGTCCCCGGGACCTCGCGAGTTTCGAGGCCGCGGGCTGGAAGGGGGTCTATCACGTCCTGCGAGGTCGGATCGCGCCGCTCGAGGGCGTGCGTGGCAAGGATCTGACGATCGCGGCCTTGCTCGCGCGGGCGCGGCGCCCCGGCTTCGCCGAGGTCTGCCTCGCGACCAATCCCGATCTCGAAGGCGAGCGCACCGCGCAAGAGATCGCCGATGTGCTTCTCGGTCTCGAGAACCGACCGAGAATCACGCGCATCGCACGTGGAATCCCCGCTGGTGCCGGCATCACGCAGGTACAGCACACGATCCTCGCGGACGCTCTGGAGGGACGTCGCGAACTGCGCTGAAGCTCAAGAACGCGCCTGTCCCTGTCGATCCGTAGGGAGACGAAGCAGGGGGCGAGAGAAAGGCAGCGCATGGAGCTCGGAGTCACGCTCAGACAGGGGATGGATCAACGGCAGTTGCTCCTGCCCAAGATGCTCCAGGCGATCGAAGTGTTGCAATTGCCGACACTCGATCTCGTCGCGCGCATCGACGCCGAACTCGCGATCAACGAGACGCTCGAGGTGCTCACGCGAGAGGACGGAACCGATGCAGTCCCGCGCCCCGAAGATCGATCGACGGCTGCCGAACGCTACGACGATGTCGATGTCTATGGCCGCGGCGCGCCGGGTCACGGGCGCCAGGTCGATGGGGATGGCGAGGATCGCTTCGCCTGGATCGAAGCTCCGGGCTTGTCGCTCCAGCACGTCCTCCTCGAACAGCTCGCGGAGTCCGGTGCTGTCGATTCGGTGCGCGAGATCGCGAGCTTCGTCATCGGGTCCCTCGACGCCAACGGACACCTCGGACTCACGATCGAGGAGTTGACCACGATCTTCGGCGAGGACGCACCCGTCGAGGCGGCGGTCGACATCGTGCAGAGCTTCGAGCCTATCGGGATTGCCTGTGCAGGACCCCGCGAGTCGATGATCGCGCAGATTCGCGGTCCGCGGCGCGAGTTGCTCGTCCGCATCGTCGAACACCACCTCGAAGACCTCGCGATGAACCGCTGGCCCAAGGTCGCACGCGACCTCGGCATGTCGGTCGAAGCGTTGAAGGAAGCCGCAGCCGAGCTGCGACATCTCGATCCGTGCCCAGGCC
>JAGQQW010000365.1 GCA_020426005.1 Planctomycetota bacterium
GAAGGGGGCCTCCCCGACGCTGCCGAGAACGAAGCACTCGATGCCATAGAGGACTTGGTCGTTCAGCGTGTGCTGGCAAGTGTGGTCGGGATGCACGCGATGACGCTGACCGACGGAGTGATGAAAGAGATCGTCTTCTACATCGCTCCGGGTCTCGATATCGCGAGCCTGCACGAGGCCCTGCGCGGGGAAGTGGTGAGTCATGACCTGCAGTGCATGGCGGTGAAGGAACGAAGCTGGCGGTCCTTTCGGATGCTCGTGCCCTAGTGATCTGGCGAGGGAGTGCAACGCAGCGAGGGGCGTCGATCCGCCCCGACAAATGCAACGAACTCCTGACGAGGGACACTGGCCTCGGATGGACGAACGCCGTGGAGGAATACCCTGCTGTGCTGCTGTCGCATTGGTCGACACCACCACTATGCGGTCCATTCTGACGCTCGTCCTTCTCGCGCTTTCGGCGTGTCAATCACACGTTTGCCCATCGACTCACAACAACGATACGGGCCAAGCTCTCGAGGCGAGCTTCGCGATGCGGTCGCGACCCGCCGGCTCCGTGACGCGTGCGGTGGAGATTCTCGACGACATCGAGCGGCGCTTGGCGTTGCACCTCGAGAACGTCCGGCACCTCGATACGCCTGGCTACAGGCGACAGTTGCCGAGTGGGTCGCGTTGTTGGCAAGCGGGGGTGATCGAACGGACGCAGCGTCCTCTCGACATCGCGATCTCGGGGGAGGGCTTCTTCTCGCTGACGAGGCACGATGGGACGAGCGCCTACACGCGCAATGGGCACTTCCTGCTCGACCCGAACGGGAGGTTGACGGCTCCGTCCGGTGATCCGCTCGCGCCCGGGTTCGTGATTCCACAGAACACGGTTGCCATCGGAATCGGAGTCGACGGCACATTCTCGATCACGACGACCGATGCACCGGACTGTCCACAGGTCCTTGGTCGCCTCACCCTCACGCGCTTCCCCAATGCGGATGGCCTGCGCGCGATCAGCCCGACAACATTCGTGGCTACCGCGGCTGCGGGTCGTAGCATCGAAGGCAAGCCTGGTGAGAACGGGCTCGGCGAAGTGCAACAGAACTTCCTCGAGCGATCGAATGTCGAGCCCACTCCCGAGCTCGTCGCGATCCACGAGCTGACGCAGCGTTGGCGCTGGATCTCACAGATGGTCGGCATCGATGCGGGAGTGCAGCTCGATCCTCCGGGAGTCGCGCAGTTCGAACTCGAACGCAGTCTGACGGACGCCGCCGCGCCGCGCCGCTGATCGCGAACGACCGCTACGACGGTTGTGGGATCGACTCGAGCTGGACCTCGGGCTGCGTTCGCAGGATCCTGTCGGCGACATGGTTCCCATCCTCGCCTTCTTCGCGCTCGCAACGCTCTCCGTCCAGGTCCCTGCGCAACGCCCGCCGAACGTCATCCTCGTGATGACCGACGACCAGGGCTACGGCGACGTTGGTGCTCACGGAAACGGCAAGATCCGCACGCCCAACATCGACGCGCTGCACAATGAGTCGGTTCGATGGACGAACTACCACGTCGACCCGACGTGCTCGCCAACGCGCAGCGCGTTGATGAGCGGGCGCTATTCGACGCGCACCGGAGTGTGGCACACGATCATGGGGCGCTCGCTGATGCGGGGCGACGAGACGACGATCGCGGAGGAGTTCTCGGCGAACGGCTACCGCACGGCGATGTTCGGAAAGTGGCACCTCGGCGACAACGCACCGTGCCGCCCGCAGGACCAGGGCTTCGAGCACGTCGTTTGGCACCGTGGTGGTGGCGTCGGCCAAGGGCCCGACCATTGGGGCAACGACTACTTCGACGACACGTACGAGGTCGACGGCTCATTGCGACGGTTCGACGGTTACTGCACCGACGTGTGGTTCGAGCAGGCGAGCGAGTTCGTGCAGCGTGAGGATGCGCGCCCCTTCTTCGTCTACCTGGCGACCAACGCGCCGCACGGACCCTACCTCGTCGCGGAGAAGTGGTGGCGGCCGTTTGCCGACGCCGGCGTGCCCGAACCGATGGCGCACTTCTACGGCATGATCGAGAACATCGACCACAACCTCGGCAAGCTGCGCAAGCTGCTCGAAGAGAGCGGTCTCGCCGAGAACACGATCCTCGTGTTCACGACCGACAACGGTACCGCTGCAGGGATCGCCGCGAACAACAGAGCGAAGGGCGCGTGGCGCGGTTTCAACGCCGGCATGCGCGGTCAGAAGGGATCCGAGTACGACGGCGGACATCGCGTGCCGTTCTACGCCTACTGGCCGAAGGGCGGCGTCAGCGGTGGTCGAGACATCGACGCGCTCTCCGCCCACGTCGACGTGTTGCCGACGCTCGTCGAGTTGTGCGGGCTAAGGTCCGAGCCGCGCCTGCCGCGCGATGGTGCGTCGTTCGCGGCAGCACTGCGCGGCGACGGTCCGCCTCCGACCGGACGCACGATGTTCGTGCACAGTCAGCGTGTCGAACATCCGAAGAAGTGGCGCAAGTGCTCGGTGATGACCGATCGTTGGCGGCTCGTGAACGGCGAGCAGTTGTTCGACATCGGGCAGGATCCTGGTCAGCGACACGACATCGCTGAGGACCATGCCGACGTCGTCGCCGCACTGCGCGGCGCCTACGAGGACTGGTGGCGCTCGCTCGAGCCCGAGTTCCCGCGCTACGTGCGCATCCACCTCGGTGGTGCCGAAAACCCGGTGCGCCTGATGTCGCACGATTGGCACACCGAAGATCGCCCGACGCCGTGGCACCAGAACCACGTGAAGAACGGCTTCGTCGGGAACGGCCCGTGGGCGGTCGACGTGATCGAGGCCGGCCGCTACGCGATCACGCTGTGGCGTTGGCCCGCGCAGTTGCAGCGCGCGATGGGCTGCACGCACGCGTCGATCGAGCTGGGCTCGCTGAAGCTGGACCGCGACGTAGCCACCGATGCGATCGAGGTCACGTTCGAAACCGAGCTGCCTGCCGGCCCTGCGATGCTGTGGACGACCCTGCGGCGCAAGGACGGGAAGGAGCATGGCGCATACTTCGCATCGGTCCGGCGACTCGAGTAGAAGGCGTACTTTGCCTGGAGACGCGGCGTGCTGGCCATGCATTGCCGTTGACATCGCGTTGCCGCGATCGGCGCTTGCCGCGTCGATTCGACCGGGCTTCGACAGCTACGGATCCCGCGCGTGTTCGCTCGAGGAGCGTGTAGACTTTCATCTCGCTCGGGGTGCCTTGCCCCGTATCTCTGCCCAAGACTCGCGAGAGACACCATGCACACCCTCCACAGGGCGGCTTGCGTCGCCCTGCTGCTCTGCCCGTCGATTCTTGCCCAAGATTGGGCGCGACAATCGGTGTCCGGGCCCACCGCGCGCAGCCAGGCGCGCATGGTTTACGACTCTGCCCGCGGCAAGGCGGTCCTGTTCGGCGGCGCGCCCCCGTGGGCACCCGACTCCGACGAAACTTGGCTGTACGACGGAAGCTGGAGCCAGGCGACTCCATCAACGTGGCCGTCGGCTCGACAGGCGTTTGGGTTTTGCTACGACTCGCAGCGTCAAGTTGCGGTCTTGTTCGGTGG
>JAGQQW010000366.1 GCA_020426005.1 Planctomycetota bacterium
CGGCGATCGCGAACGGCACGTCGAGGATGCGCGCGAGCGTCTTCGCGAGCAGCGTCTTGCCCGAGCCCGTAGGGCCGACGAGCAGGATGTTGGACTTCTCGAGTTCGATGTCGTTGTCCGGCTTCGACCGCGACTGCAACCGCCGGTAGTGGCTGTAGACCGCGACCGACAGGACCTTCTTGGCCTGATCCTGCCCGATCACGTATTCGTCGAGCGCAGCACGGATCTCGGACGGCGTCGGGATGTCGTCACGAGGCGTGAGGCTGACGTCCGCGACGCGAGGTTTGCGCCGTTCGTCCTCCTTGAGGATCGTGTTGCAGATCTCGACGCACTCACTGCAGATGAAGATCCCCGGCGGACCTGCGATCAGAGGGCGATCGAGGTGGTGCCGCGACTTCTCACAAAAGGTGCAGCGTTCGCCGCCTTTGCCACGGTTTCCGGTCTTCGTCATACGTACAGCGTCTCTCGCAGCTCTCGCCAGGAAGCAATCGTTCCATCGTAGCCGGATTCACCGAGGAAGCACCCCCGGTCCGGCCACGGCAGGGCGCCGGCGATCAGTCGGCGCTGATGACTTCGTCGACGAGGCCGTATTCCTTCGCTTCCATGGCCGACAGGAAGTAATCGCGATCCGAATCCTTCTCGATGCTCTCGGGGCTCTTGCCGGTGTGCTTGGCGAGGATGTTGTTGAGGCTCCTCTTCAGGGCGAGGATCTCGTCGGTCTGGATCGTGATGTCGAGCGCCGTGCCCTGCACGCCGCCCCACGGCTGGTGGATCATCACGCGCGAGTGGGGGAGCGCATGGCGCTTGCCCTTCGTTCCCGACGCGAGCAGCACCGCACCCATCGAACTCGCCTGTCCGATGCAGTAGGTCGCGACATCACACTGCACGAACTGCAGCGTGTCGTAGATCGCGAGTCCAGCCGTCACGGAGCCACCTGGCGAGTTGATGTAGAGGTTGATGTCCTGGCTCTTGTTCTCCTTCTGGAGAAACAGGAGCTGCGCAATCACGACGTTGGCGACCGTGTCGTTGATCGGGGTCCCGATGAAGACGATGCGATCCTCGAGTAGGCGGCTGTAGATGTCGTACGTGCGCTCGCCACGCCCGGTCTTCTCGATGACGTAGGGGATGGGGATGTGACCCTGAGTCATTGCGCGATGCTCCATCGATTCGTGTGTTCCTGAGACTGCGATCGCCGTGACAGCGCGTCGAAGAGTTCGAATGCCGAGATCTTCGACAGGTTGTCAGGCGAGTCCTTCGCGAGCGGCGACCGCGCCGCGCCATCGATAGGCCTTGCCCGCCCTGGCTGCAAGGCCGCGAGGTCGAGCGTCAGCTTTCGGTGGCACCGCCGCTTTCGCCGGCACCGCTGTCCGTGCTATCGACCATCTTCGCCGTCTTTCTGAGGTATTCCCGGACCTTGCCGTTGACGAGCTGGAGGCGGACTTCGCCCAGGAGCTTGTTGTCCTCGACGTACTTGCGCACCTCGTCGAGGCTCGCGTCGTTCTCGCTGGCGATGCGCTTGAAGTCGTTCTCGATGTCGGTCTCGGTGACGAAGAGTTTGTTCTTCATCGCGATGGCCTCGACGAGGAAGAGGTTGCGGACGCCGGTCCTTGCCGCCTTTTCGAGGTCGCCCTTGGCTTCTTCGATGGCGCGTTTTGCTTCGGCTTCGGCGACGTTCTGCTTCTTCATGTCCTCGGCCCAGGCCTTGGCGCGCGCGGCGGCCTCGGCTTCGACGAGACCCTGCGGCAGGTCGAAGGGCTTCTGCTCGTACAGTTTTTCGAGGATCTCCTCCTCGATCCGGGCCGTCTCCATGCGCTCCTTCTGCTCCGAGATCTTCTCGCGCAGCTCGTTCCGCATCGCGTCCATGCTGTCGAAGTCGAAGCCCTTCGCGAACTCGTCGTCGAGCGGCGGCGCCGCGAAGCGAATGACATCGAGGATCTCGAGCTCCACGTCGCCCGTCTTCCCGCGCACGTCTTCCTTCTCGAAGCTGTCGGGATAGGTGATCGGCACGACCACGGTCGCGCCCTTCTTCTGCTCGAGCAGCTTGTTCTTGAACTCCTCGGCGTCCGTGCCGCGAATCGGGATGCCCGAGTTGAGCTGCAAGCCTTCCTTGCGCGTGACCTCGGCGCCCTCGTGCTTGTAGGTCACGTTGACCTTCACGAAATCGCCCTCACCCACGGCATCGTCGACGGGGCCGAGCTTGCGCTTCTGCTGTGCCAGATGATCGAGGCTGGACTGCAGGTCTTCGTCGGAGGCAACGGTCGGCTTCTTCTCGATCGTGATCGCCGCGACATCACCGACTTCGACCTGCGGCCGCAGGTCGAAGTCGACCGAATACTCGAGCGGCTGGGTCTCGTCGAGGGGACCGGTGGAGACTTCGAGCCGAGGCGTCCCGACGATGTCGAGTTCTTGCCCCTTCATCGCCTCCTGGAACGTCTCGTTGATGATCGACTCCTTCGCCTCGGCGAGGATCGAATCGCCGAGTTTCTCGCGGAGGACCTTCGGAGGGATCTTGCCGGGGCGGAACCCCTTGAGCCGGACCTGCTGATTGGCGGCACGGAAGACCTTGGCGACGTGGTCGCGGATCCGCTCGGGCGGGACTGCGACCTTCATGGTCTTGCGGTTGGGACCGGAATCCAGGAATTCGACGTTCATCGGGACCTACGCTGCGAAGTTCGGGCCGAAAAGCGTAGCGCCCGACGCCGTGCGGAAAAAGGGGCCGTAGGCCTCAGGAACCGCTGGATTCGTTGCTGGATTCGTTGCCGGATTCGTCGCCCGGATTCGTCGCGGTCACTTGTGGTCGGCGTCGCCCTTGTGGTGCTCCTCGATGTGCTTCAGGTCCTCGGCCGAGAAATACGTCTTGCTGAACTCGAGCACGAGCCGGCGCAGAGCCTCGACGTGACTCGTCTCGGTCGTCTGCTTGCACTTCATCGCGCTGACGGTGATTCGATGCATCAGCACGAGTTGCTGGCCGTATTTGGACATCGCCGCCGCGTCGGCTCCGTCGCCCGGGACCTTGATGCGCTGCGCGAGCCAATAGGCGGAGACACGGTCCTGGATTGCCTGTGCGTGATCGTCCTTGGCCATGACCCAGCGCACCATCTGGTTCTTGCTCGGATGGTCCTCTTGATCCATCGCGAGCAGGCTCTTCATCGCCTTCTCGATGGTCGCCGCATCTTCCATGAACATGTCGATGCGCATCTTGTCGCCGTAGATCCCGCAGGGGACCTGGCAGTGCCGCCGCGGAGTTGCCGGCGTCGCGGAGACGGTCGCATCGTTCGCGGATGCTTCGGCATCCCGGTCACTCGGGAACACGGTGGACGCGAAGAAGAGCGCCGCCGTGGCGAGGGCGGACAGCGAAATGGTCGTGAGGCTCATCGGGGTCTCCGGGGCGGTTCGTGGGACGGTCAGTCTTCGCCGAAGAGTCGGCGCAGTTGGCTGTTCCTGGACAGCAGTTCTTCGATGTCGGGATGGTCGGCGCGGAAGCGCCGAAGTTCGTCAGGGGTCGCC
>JAGQQW010000367.1 GCA_020426005.1 Planctomycetota bacterium
TGGCGAGGACGTCGTGATCATCCTCGACTCGATCACGCGCCTCGCACGTGCTTACAACACCGAGCATCGTGGGGGCGGCGGGATCCTCTCTGGCGGTATCGGGACGAAGGCGCTCGAGAAGCCCAAGAAGTTCTTCGGTTCGGCCCGCAACATCGAAGACGGTGGTTCGCTCACGATCCTCGGCACGACGCTCGTCGACACCGGATCGAAGGGTGACCAGGTGATCTTCGAAGAGTTCAAGGGCACCGGCAACATGGAGCTCGTGCTCAGCCGCGAGCTGGCCGAGCGCCGCATCTTCCCCGCGATCGACCTCGAGAAGAGCGGGACCCGCAAGGAAGAACTCCTGCTCGGTCAGCAGGTCATCGACCGGGTCGTGACGTTGCGTCGCGTGCTCTCGAAGATGCACCACCTCGACTCCATGCCGCTGCTCATCGACAACCTCAACAAGACGAAGAGCAACGCGGAGTTCCTCGCGAGCTTCAAGACCAAGGACTGAGGATTGCTGCCGCGCCGTCGCCATCACGGGTGACGCGATGCGCGGCGAAGCGTCGCTGCGCCCCGCTACGGGGCGCTGAATTCGCCGTTTTCGGGAGTTTGGCACGGCGGTCGTCGTCGGCGCGCGCGTGCCTTTGGAATCCTGGCTCGTTTTGACACGCAGCCACCGGGCACCTAAGGTCCTCGCCCCCAAAACCAAGCGTGCGCCGGTGCTGTGATCGGTACTGCCGAGGCGGTTCCGAAGCACGCGCACACCTCGTTGTTTCCCCAAGATCCATCCCTCGCGACCGAGGCGACGCATGATCTCAGTTCAGAATCTCTCGAAGTTGTACGGGACGTTCCCAGCGCTCCGAGGCGTGTCCTTCGAAGTGCCGACCGGACAAGTCCTCGGCTTCCTCGGCCCGAACGGTGCCGGCAAGTCGACGACGATGAAGATCCTCACCGGGTATCTCTACGCCTCGGGCGGTAGTGCGAACGTCGATGGCATCGACGTCGAGAAGAACCCGGTCGAGGTGCGCCGCCGCGTCGGCTACTTGCCCGAAACCAACCCGCTCTACGCGGACATGCGCGTCGACGATTACTTGCGGTTCGTCGGCGAGATCCGCGGGGTCAAGGGGCGTGACCTGCGCGCAGCCATGGATCGCGTGATCGCGTCGTGTGGTCTGCAGAAGGTCGTCAAGAAGGGGATCAGCGAACTCTCGAAGGGGTACCGCCAGCGTGTCGGTCTCGCCCAAGCGATGATCCATGATCCGCAGATCTTGATCCTCGACGAACCGACGTCGGGTCTCGACCCGAACCAGATCGTCGAGATCCGAGACCTGATCCGCAGCCTGGGAGCGAATCGCACGGTCGTGCTCTCGACGCATTACCTGCAAGAAGTCGAGGCCACGTGTGACCGCATCCTGATCGTGTCCGGCGGTCAGCTCGTCGCCGATGGCACGCACCGTCAACTCTGTGACATGCTGCCGACGCGCAAGGTCGTCGTCGAAATCGCGGGAAGCGCGGACGACGTCGCGACGAAGTTGCAGAGCGCCTTCCCGGGCGCGCGCGTCGAGAAGCTCGTGACCGATCCCGCGATCGCGAGCTTCCGTGTCGAACAAGACGCCGGCGCGGCTGGAGACATGCGCGGCACCGTCGCCGATCTCGCGTCGAAGAACTCCTGGAAGGTCCTCGGTATGCGCCAAGAAGGCTCGCTCGAAGACGTCTTCCGTCATCTTACGTACGACAAGGGCGCGGCCGCCGCGCAGGGGGCTGCGTGATGCACGACATCTGGGTCGTCACCAAGCGGGAGTTCCGCTCCTACTTCTTGTCGCCGATCGCCTACGTCGTCGGCGCGATCTTCCTGCTGTATGGCTCGTACGAGTTCTTCCAGTTCATCTTCCTCGAAGCTGGACGATCCGCCGAAGCGCGGATGAACACGTATTTCGGTCAACTGCCGATCTACTTCCTCGTGCTCGTGCCCGCGCTGTCGATGCGGCTGTGGTCCGAAGAGCGCAAGCTCGGCACGCTCGAACTGCTGCTGACCTTCCCGGTCCGCAATGGCAGTCTGATCCTCGGCAAGTTCTTCGGCGCGCTGCTGTTCCTCGCCGTGTTGCTCGGGCTCACGCTGATGTACCCGATCACGCTCACGACACTCGGTAACCTCGACTGGGGACCGGTGATCGGTGGCTATGCGGGTGCGTTGCTGCTCGGCGCGAGTTACCTCGCGCTCGGCATGTTTCTGTCGAGTCTGTCGCGGGATCAGATCATCGCGTTGATCGTGACCGTCGTCGCGCTGCTCCTGATGGTGCGGTTGCCGGCGATCGCGACGTACTTCTTGCCGAAGAGCTTCGTCGAACCGCTGATGGTGCTCAGTCCCGTGACGCACTTCATGTCGATCGCGCGCGGCGTGATCGACATGGCCGACATCGTGTTCTACGCGGCGTTCGTCGCTCTCTTCCTGTTCTTGAACAGCATCGTGCTGGAATACCGTAAGTGGGTGGGTTGATCGTGGGCCGTTACACTGACGATGAGCGCGGCATCGCGCGTGGTACGCTCCTGCTGTCGGGCCTCTTGGCCTTCGGCATTTTCATCCAGGTGCTGTACCTGACGAAGGACTTCGGCCTGCGTGCCGACCTGACCCAGGACCAGCTCTACAGCTTGTCCGGTTCGACGCAGAAGGTGCTCGACAAGCTCGACAAGAAGCTCGTCATCGAAGCGTACTTCTCGCAGGACGTTCCGGGTGTCTATCAGATCGATCGCCAGAAGATCGTCGACTTGCTCGACGAGTACTCGCAGATGGGCGGCTCGAAGTGTTCGGTCGTCTACTACGACCCGCTCGAGGACGAACTGATTCGAGAGAAGGCACAGCGCCTCGGGATCCAGGAAGCGCGTGCGACCGACGTCCAGGACGACAAGATCAGCCAGGTGACCTTCTACCAAGGTCTCCGTCTTCGTTATGGCGGCGACGAGCAGAAGATCCTGCCGCTCGTGCAGAACGTCGCGACGATCGAAGGCGAGATCACGCCGAAGATCCGCGAGCTCGTCAGCGCGTCGAAGCCCAAGGTCGGCATCCTCAAGCGCGCCGCGCCGCCCGCAAATCCGATGATGCGGCAGCAGTCGCCCGACTACACGCTGATCCGTCGGCAGATCGAGGATCGCTTCGAAGTCATCGATCTTGACCTATCCAAGGGGCAGCTCCTCGCCGAGGACATGGCGCTCGTCATCGTCGTCGCTCCGAAGGACATGACCGATTGGGAGAAGTACCAGATCGATCAGCACGTGATGCGCGGCAAGGGCTTGATCGTGCTGCAAGAAGCGGCCGAATACTCGCTCGCCGGCATGTGGGATTCGTATCGCCGTCAGCCCTTCCTCGTCGACACTGTCGACTCGAAGACGAGCTGGGAACAGCAGCTCGGTGCGTATGGCGTGCAGGTCAGCAACCAGGTCGTCGCGGACCTGAACCGTCAGGTCGAGATGCTCGCGATCGAGATGCAGCGCGGCGCTGGTCAGTCGCAGTCGGCGACCCA
>JAGQQW010000368.1 GCA_020426005.1 Planctomycetota bacterium
GCACGCCCGAGATCGGCATGTCCCGTCATCGCGTCGAGGCCGGCCGCGCCCGCGAGTTCGAGCGACATGAGTTCGGTGCGAATTCGACTCCACGCGTCGGGTCCCGCGACGACTTCACGCCGGACACCGTCACCGACGAGCGAGACGAGGTCGAGAGAGTCGAGTCGATACAACGCGAGGTGACACCAGAGGCGAAGCAACCACGAGAGGCCATCTCGACGAGATGCCATCGACAAGCTGCGATCGACGACGAGGACCAAACGCCGGTGTCGCGCCTCGTCGAACGTACGGAGCCGCTTCTGCCCGCTGCGAGCGAGCGCCTTCCAGTCCAAGAAACGCAGATCGTCACCCGGCAGATACGGAACGTGTCCCGCGAAGTCGCCGAGTTCGACGCGTGCGCGGCGCGCCGACGGCGCATCGACGCGCATGGACGGCGGCACGAGCCTCTGATCGAGCATCGCACGGCAGAACGCATCGAACGGATCGAGATGCGTTGTCTTCGCGGTCGACGCACTCATCGCGACAGCGCCTTGCCCCACAGATCGAGAACGCGACCCTCCCAGGGTGCGAGACGACCGCGCGCGAGTGCGCGTTCCTTCTGTCGCTCCCAGTCGGGCGGCTCGTCCGGCGCAGCTTCGTCGTTCTTGCGATCTTTCGGAACCTGCTGCTGAGCCGTCCGCGACGGCGTGGTCGATGGCGCGCGGTCGATCGACGGCGCTTCGCGCTCCGAACCCTTGTCGTCTCCGCGATAGTCGGGAAACACGATCGTGTCGACGAGAGGTCGTGGCTGTGCCGGTGGCTTCGGCGCGTCGGACGATTCCTTCTCGTTCTCGTCCTTGTCTTCGGAGCGCTCCGGCTCGGTCGGCTTCGACGCGTCTTCGCGCTCATCGACGCGCGGTGCGGATGGCACCTTCGAGTCGTTCCCCGAACCACCGGATGCGACCCGGCCATCGCCCGCACCACCGCCGCCCGACGAAGCAGGTCCCGGGAGTGGCGCGTGACCAGGGAAGAACCAGATCGCGAGCAGCAAGATACATCCGAGCAGCAACGCGCGACGCAGTGCACGCCTCCCGCGCACGGCGCGCATCGCCGCGCCCTTCGCGATCGCCTCGCGAGCGAATCGCACGAGCAGTGGCCGAGCCGGCATGTCGCGTCGATCGAGCAGCGCCGTCGCGAGCGCGTCGTGAGCTCTCGCCCGACGATCGAGCTCCGTGGCCGGGAGACGCGGCGGCCAGACGAGCAGCCCGAGTGCGAGCAAGACGGCGAAGCCGATCGGGAACGCGACGAGTGCGTGCATGTGCGCAACGACGCCCGTGAGTCCGAGTTGGGCGACGATCACGAACCACGGCACGAGCAGCACGAAGCCGCGACGCACACACGCTTCGGTGCGCGCTCGACGCTGCTGCTGCCGCGTGTAGCGCGCGAGTTCTTTCTCGAGGCCGATCGCCATCGAGTCGAACCTACGTCAAGTCCGTTCGAGGCGAAAGGTCGAGGCGGTCGTCCGAGAGGACCGACGGCGGAATCCGCGCGACCGCGAGCCGGTCGAGCAGTTCGTCCGGTTCGAGAGCGTCGACGAGTCGCGTGCGATCGACGGCGCGCAGGAACCCCGCCGTCACGGCCCCGTCGACGAGTGCGATCAACGGATCGAAGAACGCACCGACGTGGAGGATCCCCACCGGCTTGGAATGAATCCCGAGCTGCGACCAAGTCAGGATCTCGAACAGCTCTTCGAACGTACCGATGCCGCCGGGCAGCGCGACGAACGCGTCGCCGAGCTCGGCCATCTTGGTCTTTCGCTCGTGCATCGACGTCGTGTGATGCAATTCGCTGAGGCCTGGGAGAGGCTCTTCCTTCTCGGTCAGGAACGTCGGGATCACGCCGATCGCTCGACCTCCGGCCTCGAGGGTCGCGCGTGCGACCGCACCCATCATCCCGTTTCCGCCACCACCGTAGACCAGAGCGATGTCGCGCGCGGCGAGCCGTTGACCGAAGGTCTCGGCGGCCCGAACGAAACTCGGATCGGTGCCAGGACTCGAGCCACAGAAGACCGTGAGCGAGCGGAGCGTTCTCGACATGTCCGTCAGTATGGGCCAGTCGGCACTCGGTTCGCAGCTGGAGCTCGGGCTCCGTGCGAAGGCCGCCTCGTAACTTTGGACAACAAGTCGCACGTGCATCCCGCGAGCGACGCGCCAAGATTCTCCGCCCGAGATTCTCTCGCACGAATCCTCCACGACACGATCGCCCGATGACCCCCAAGCCAGCAGGAAAGACCCGCGTCGCAGTCGTCGGCGCCGGTTTCATCGCAGACAACCATCTCCAGGCACTCAGCGAACTCACGTGGGTCGAAGTCGTCGCCATTTGCGATCCCAAGCAGAGTGCTGCCGAAGCACTCGGCAGGAAGTGGAAGGTTCGCACGCTTTGCAGTGATGTCGACGAACTCGCGACTCTGGACCCCAAGCCGCACGTCGCGCACTTGCTCGCACCGCCCGCACTGCACGAGAAGCTCATCGACAAGCTGCTCGACCACGGCATCAGTGTCTTCGCCGAGAAGCCGATGGCGCTCGACAGTAAGACCTGCGACCGGCTCGCGAAGAAGGCAGCGGACAAGGACCTCACGCTCGGCGTGAACCACAACATGTGCTTCCACCCGGCGATCGTCGAACTCCTCGGCGAGATCGAAGCGGGAACGATCGGCACGGTGCAGTTCGTGAGCTCGATCCTCAACCTGCCGCTGCGACAACTCGCGATGCGGCAGTTCGGTCATTGGATGTTCCAAGAGCCGCAGAACATCCTGCTCGAGACGGGGTGTCACCCCTACTCGGTGATCCACGCGATCCTCGGTGAGTGCTACGACGCGAGAACGCGCATCGGCGAGCAGGTCGAGCTGCCCGGCAACAAGGTGTTCTACAAGAGTTGGCGCACGCTGCTCGATTGTGAACGCGGCCAGGCGATGTCCTACATGTCGATGGGACGCGAATATCTGAGCAGCCGCGTGTTCGTCATCGGAACCGACGGTTCTCTCGATGCCGACCTCGCGACCGGGAGCGTGATGCGGGGGCGCAAGACGCGCTTCCCCGAGTTCTGGGACATCGCGAGCAACGAACTCGACGACGCGAAGCGCAAGCGCCGCAATGCACGCAAGGCGTTCTTCGACTACACGCTCGCACTCGCCAAGATCCGTCCGCGCAACGACCCGTTCTACGCGACGATGAAGGGCAGTGTCCGCGCCTTCCACGAGGACTTCCGCGACGGTGTCGAGCCGCGCATGGGCGCCGAAGAAGGCAAGGCCGCCGTCGTCTACTGCGAGAAGATCTGGGAAGGCCGCGAGGACACGGTTTCGTCGGCCAAGGGCGGATCGGGATCCAAGCCGTCGGGCAAGCAGAAGCACAAGCACGGCAAGAAGGGCAAGAAGCACAAGAAGACGCACGCGACGCCGATCGAAGCGCCTGACACCGCGAATGGCTCCGTGGACGGCGCGCCGGCATTCACTCCG
>JAGQQW010000036.1 GCA_020426005.1 Planctomycetota bacterium
TCGTCGGCGAAAAGGTCACGCGACTCGTCGAATACGCCGCCGAGGAGACCCTCCCGCTCGTGATCTTCTGCAGTTCCGGTGGCGCGCGCATGCACGAAGGCGCACTGTCGTTGATGCAGATGGCCAAGACCTGTGGTGCGCTCCAGCGCTTCCAGGAGCATGGTGGCTTCTACATCGCCGTGCTCACGAATCCGACGACGGGCGGTGTGACTGCGTCGTTCGCGTCGGTTGCCGATGTGATCCTGGCCGAACCGGGGGCGCTGATCGGATTCGCGGGGCCGCGCGTCATCAAGGAGACGCTCAAGCAGGATTTGCCCAAAGGCTTCCAGCGAGCAGAGTTCTTGCTCGAGAAGGGGCAGGTTGATCGCATCGTTCGCCGCGCCGATCTGCGCGTCGAGATCGCCAAGCTCTGCGCGTACGCGACCGGCAGCACGAATCCTGCAACCGTCGGTGTCGCGGCCGAAGCGGAAGGGGGTGAAGGCGCGTGACCGAGGAACCCGGCGGACGACAATCCACGATCGGAACCGCTTGTTTCGTCGACTTCGACAACCTCTACGACGGCCTGCTCGACGCCGCCTTGGATCGCGCCGGAGACCACAAGAAGGCGCTCGAATCCAGTCTCAACGTCCTCGGAAGACTCCGCACGCGGCTGCGCGAGGACGGTGCCCAAATGGTCATCGGGCGGGCGTATTCACCGTTCGACGAATACCCGGGTTCGGAGGCTGCGCATCCGCTCGCGCTCCTCGGCTACGAGCCTCAGTTCGTCATCCACCACACCAAGTGGAATTCGGCCGATCTCCAGCTGTCGATCGATCTCGTCGAGATCCTGCACACGCGTCCGGATATCGAGCGCTTCGTCATCCTCGGCGGTGATCAGGACTTCATTCCGATTGCGCGCAAGGTCCTCGAAGCACGGCGAGAACTCCTGATTTGTGCGCCGGCATCGGTCACGAGTGGCGATCTCGTCGACCGCATCGGCGCGGAGCGTTTTCTCGACGCCGCGTCGTTGATCGAGCCCGATGCCGCGCATCGTGTTCCGGCAGCACCGATCGTGCGTCCAGCCGTCGAAGAGCCGGAGCCACCCGCGCCCGTGGCGGAGATCAGCCCGCAGTCACCGCGCACGACCGGCGCCCGCATCCTCGGGACCGTCAAGCTCCCTCAGATGAGCACGTGGACGCCATTGTCGGACAGTGAAGCGCTGTCGGATGCGAGACAGCGTCAATGCCTCGAGCTGATCTTCGGTCTGTCGGAGCGCTTCCGCGCCAACAACAAGCCCGAGGAGGTTTGGCTCAGTCCGTTCCTCAAGAAGGAGATGGCGGAGCACTTCCCCGAACTCACGCATCCGCAGCGGCGCACGCTCGTCAACCTGCTCAAGGAGCAGGGCAAGATCCGCATCGAAGAGCGCGAGAGCCAAACCGGTCCGTACCCGTATTCGGTGATCCTGCTCAATCCGGACCATCCCGTCATCGTGGCGTTGCGCGCGAGCTGAGGGCATGGTCACACGCGAAGTCGATGTCGTCGTGCTCGGAGTCGGGTCGGCCGGCTCGCGCGCTGCCCGCGTCGCGGCCGAAGCCGGAGCGCGGACGGTCGCGATCGAGGCAGGTGCACGTCTCGGGGGACTCTGCATCCTGCGCGGGTGCATGCCGACGAAGACGCTGCTCGAGACGGCTCATCGACTCTTCGACATCGGGGAGGCCGGGCGCTTCGGAATCCGTGCCGAACGACCGACGCTCGATTTCGCGGCGATGATGGAGCGCACGCGCGAGCTGGTCGCGCGCTTCCAACGTGCGAAGGTCGCGTCGATCGAAGCTGGTCCGTACGAACTCGTGCGTGGGGCACCGCGCTTCGTCTCTCCGAATGCCGTCGAGGTCGACGATACGCGCTTCGTGGCCAAGGCGTTCGTCATCGCGACCGGCTCCAAGCCGCATCCGTTGTCGCACGACTTCGACGTTCGCGTGCTCACGAGTGACGACGTGTTCGAGCTCGAAGCGTCACCGAAGCGCGTCGCCGTGATCGGTGGTGGGGCCGTCGGAGTCGAACTCGCGACGTGGTTCGCGCGCATCGGAACGACCACGAGCCTCGTCAATCGATCGGCACTCCTGCATCGCAGTGACCCCGAACTCGGTCGCGAACTCGCACGCGCCCTCGAACACGAAATGGACCTGCTCGTGCCGGCGGAGATCGTCGCGGCGCGGCGCGATGGAGAGGAGTCGATCGTCACGTTCGCGGACCCTCGCGGTGGGCAGCACGAGCGACGCGTCGACTTCGTGCTCAACGCGACGGGTCGGGTGCCGGATTTCGACGGCCTCGACATCGAGCGTCTCGACCCGGAGTTCGAGAGCGACCAGAGGCCGCTCGTCGACGCGACGTTTCGGACTTCGCTTCCACACGTGTTCTTGGCCGGCGACGTGTCCGGTGTTCATGGCATCCTTCACGAGGCGAATCGCGAAGGCGAAGTTGCCGGACGAAACGCGGCGCGCGTGGCCGGTCGGCTCGATGGTCCGCTCGAATCCCTCGATGAGCGGGTTCCGAAGATGTCGGTGATCTTCTCAGATCCTCCGTACGCGACGGTCGGCCTTTCGCCAAGCGACTGCGATCGACATGGGATCCCGTACCGCGCAGCCGAAAAGCGCTTCGCCGAACAAGGACGCGGGATCGTCCACGGCGCGCAGTTCGGTGCGTTGCGACTCGTCGTGCATGCCGACGATCGACGCGTTCTCGGCTGCCAGATCCTCGGACCGCGTGCGGACGACTTGATCCATGTTCCTGCAACGATGATCTCGATGCAGGGCACGGTGGACGACCTTTACCGGGTGCCGTGGTATCACCCGACGCTTGCCGAGGCGTTCGTCGAAGTCAGTCGCGCGTTGCGTTGAGAACGCGGAGTGCCCCGTCGGTTCAGTCGGCGAGGAACGCGCGCAGCATCCACATCGTCTTGCCGTTGGCGTCCGCGAAGCCTTCGAGCATGTTGAGCGTCGCGCTGTCATTGGCTTCGCCCGCGTCCGCGGCGGTCTCGCGCAGCCACAACGTCAGCTTCTCGAGATCGTCGATCAAGTTCTGCACCATCGCCTTCGCGCTCCGGGCTTCTCCGTCTTCACCGAGGCGTGACGTCGATACCTGCTTCGCGAGCGTGCCGATCGGGCGACCACCGAGGGCGACGATGCGTTCGGCGAGTTCGTCGACGCGCAGTGCCGCTTCGGTGTAGAGCTCCTCGAACTTCTGATGAAGCGCGAAGAAGAGCGGTCCCTGCACCGTCCAGTGGTAGATGCGGCACTTCTGGTAGAAGACTTGGTGGTCGGCGAGGAGCTGATTGAGGTCGTTGGTGATGTCGGTCATGGCACACAGAGTTTCGGTCCGAGTGCGTTCTCGATCCAATCGCATTTGCTTGTGGTCGAGATCATCACGCCCGATGGCGACCCGCTCAGGCCATGCCTCGCACGTCGACGTAACCGCCGCTCTCGCAATGGCGTTCGAGTTCGAAGAGGAGTGGTCCGAGGCGTTCGGCCGCAGCAGTCGGATCGGGCATGTCCGAGGTATGGCGCGCCGAGCGCAAGAACTCGAGGCTGTCGTAGCGTTCGTCCCCGGGTAGTCCGCAAAGAACGTCTTGCATCGCGGTGTCGATGAGACCGGGCGCGAGCGCGCAGAAGTGCGACCCAGGACACTCGCGGGCCCAGAGTTGGATCAGCATGTTGAGAGCGGCCTTGGACAACGCGTAACCACCCCAGCCGCGGCGTCCATTGACGGCCGCGCCGCTCGAGATCGCCACCACGCGCGCAGGCATGCGACCCGCGCGCGCGAGGGTGCGCAAGACCGTTTGGTTGGCGAAGACGTTGATCCGCATCGTGCGTTCGAGGTCCTCGAGTTCGGTGTCCACGAGGTCTCCGAACCGCGAGAGGATGCCGGCATTGAGCACGGCCATTTCGAGGTCCGTGGTGTCCTTCGTAAGACGCTCGATCGTCTCGGTCGCGCTCTGTTCCACCCCGAGATCCCCGAGGACTTCGGAGTACGCTCCGTGCTCGGCCAATCGAGGGTTGCCCCGGCGACTCGTGCCGAGAACGCGGTACCCGTGATCGAGAGCCCAGGCTGCGAGCGCTTCTCCGAGGCCCGAACTCGTGCCGGTGATCAAGATGCTGCCGGGCTTCGTCATCGTGTTTCCTGGCCTCGCGTTTCGAACTGTCGATAGCGCATGAGACGTGCACAGTGGAGCATGATCGCCAGTCGCTTGGAAGGCTCGAGGTCTGCCACGCGTGTCCCGCGTTCGAGTTCTGGCGCGATCGACGACGCGAACTCGGCATCTCCCTGGAGTGCGAGTTCGTCGATGTCGAGCGGAACGGCGTAGATG
The DNA here is from genome assembly GCA_020426005.1 of Planctomycetota bacterium. GTDB lineage: Bacteria > Planctomycetota > UBA1135 > UBA1135 > JACKHW01. Next base: position 4,343 of record JAGQQW010000036.1, read on the forward strand.
AGTTGGAGGTAGTGGCCGGGGTCCCCTGGATACTCCTCGATCAGCATCTTGCGTTGTTCTGCACCTTCTTGTCGATCTGCGAGGGCGACTTGGGTCGGCGTGCCGAAGCGATCGCGTACCGCTTCGGGTCGCATGCCGATCTCGAGCTTGTCGATGGAAATGGCGGTGCACGCCGCGAGGACGGTGCAGACCGTGAGGATGCCGATGCGGCGGCTCGTTCTCTTCATGATGTGTGCTGGCGATTGGGTCCCGTGGCCGACGTGTGCACTCGGACGCAGCGGACACGCGAGCCTTGCGCTCGAAATCACGCGGTCAGAGGGCGATGTGCACGAGCGTGTCGAACAGGGTACTCGGGATCACGAACGTGACGAAGAGAAGGATCGCCGCGATCGTGAGCACGAGATGTGTGGCAGGAGCCTGTGAGGCAGTACTCGATGCCTCGCGCGGCGCTTCGAGCCACATCCTTCCGATGAAGAGCAAACTCCACGCAGCGCCGATCGCCGCTACGAACGCGAACCCTGCGGTCATCACGGGCCCGATCGAGATCCACGAACTTTGCAAGAGCAGCCATCGGCCCCAGAACGCCCCCGTCGGCGGTAGACCCATCAGGCCGAGTACGGAAATCGAAAGGAGGGTCGCGATTCCGGGCGATCGACGGCCGAGGCCGCGAAAGCGTGCCACATCACGATTCTCGTGAGCATCGAGCAGCGTATTGGCGCCGATCCACAACAACCACGACAGCACGAAGGGCACGAGCGTGAGCAAGCCGGCGCGAATCGCATACCCGGCGTCCTGCACGCCTTGACCGTTCGTCTGACTCGCGAAGGCGATCAGGAAGAACCCGGTCGATGTCGTCGCCAGGGACGCGTCGAGTCGATCACGGTCCTTGCTCGCGAGCGTCGCGATCTGACCGACGAGGAGTGTTGCGAGCGCGATGATCGGGACGACTCCGATGAGATAGCGCGGGATGTGCGTCGCGGCGGCGAAGAGCAACAGGACGAGCGCTGTTTGCCCCATGCCGATCCGCACCAAGCGCGTGGCGCGGGGCGTGCGGACGATTTCGCGGCGCACACGACGACCGAAGGGCACTGCGCCGAGTCGCAAGAAGAGCGCCGCGAAGACGAGCGTGCCACCGACGATCGACAAGCCCTGTGGGGCACGGAGTCCTGGGCGATTGACCGCGTCGATTTGCAGGAGCGCGAGTGTCCCTTCTCCGCCGTAGACCAGCGCCAGTCCTTGGAGCAACAAGAGGCTGGCGACGAAGTGACGCCTCAGGATGCCTGCTGCTACGGTCCGCTGCCGCGTCGCTTCCCCGTTCGCGATCGCGTGGACGATGCAGGATACGGTCAAGATCTCGATGCCGACGTATGCGAGGAATGCATTGCGTGCGATGACGAGCAAGATGGACGAACCCGCGACGAAGCAGAGCGCGGCGGCTTCGGCGCGTTCTCGTCGCGCGTCCTTGACAGGCCTCGTGAGCGCCCAGAGAGCGACGAGGGCGCCGAACGCCGACAGCAGCAGCGTTCCGGTGACGCTCTCCATGCGGAATTGCACGTTGTCGCGCAGAGCCGGGCCGAGTCGTTCGAGGAACTCTTCGTTCTTGGTCGTCGCCGGCGCGTAACTGTAGAGGGACAGCACGAAGGCCGTCGCTGTGCCGACGAACGCGAGGATGCGTGGTACGAACGATCCGAGCGGCAAGAGGCACGCGATGCCCGCCGACACGACCGTGAGCAGTGGGCCGAGGACGAACAGGTCGTTCGCGTTGAGCAGAGCGAGCGGCATCGTGATCACTTGGCCACCTCCGGTCGCAATCCGAGATCGGCGAGCGATGCCGTTTGTGCCGCCAGCGCTTCCTCGAACCAGATCGCCAATGCGATCGCGCAGACGAGCGGCAATGCGAGTCGAAGGCACTCCATTGCATCGAGGTCGCCAGCGGCTTCGCGATCGCGACGTGAATCCTCCGCACGCAGGCTGAACGCGAGGATGAGCAGGAGGCTCGCAGCGGCGACCAGGATGGCTCCGACACACACCACGGTGAGTAGCATCGACCGTGGAGCGAAGAGTTCGAACGATCGCTCGAAGACGCGCCATGCAGCCGAGCCTGGCACGCCGAACCCTAGAGCGATCGCGGCGACCATCAACACGATGAGGCGAGGCATCCTACGCAGTACTCCACGCAAGTCTCGTAAGCGACCGGGATCGCGGCGGCGGGCGAACGCGAAGCAACCGAGCACGAGCGTGGTCGATGGAAGCCCGAGTGCGAGCACTGCTATCGAGGCGAGCGCGTGGCTCGCGGCGGTTCCAAGGGCGAGCAGGGGCACGACGAGGTGCAGCGGTACGAGGATCGCGGCTGCAACACGGCGGCGCAGCGATTCTCGCAAGTTTGCCGAGATGGCCAACCCGGTCATGCCGCACGCCACGAGAGCGAACACGATGTGTGATCTCGTGCCGGACCAATTCCAGAATGTCGCGTTGTTGCAGTAACTCGCGCCGAGTTCGGTGAAGAGGGACGTCGCGACTGCCATCCCGCCGAAGAGTGTGAACACGGCGCCCGCTGCCGTGAAGCGATGTTGGAGCAGCGTGTAGCCCCAATGTGTCGGGAAGAGCAGCGCGCGTGGCAGGAGCGCGAGTGTGAGTGCGAGCAGCAACGCATCCGGGTGCGCGGTCGACCCGCCGCAGGCTTCGCGTGTGCGAGGGATGGATGCGGACAGAGCGAGCCCTTCGCCGTCGATCGGCAGTGGCAAGTTCGTGATCGCGAGCGCCACGATCACGAGGGCAGCCGTCGAGATCGCCGCGCACGCCAGAACCGTCGTCGCGCTCGAACTCGAGTCCTCGCGACGCCGCGTCACGAGGACGAAGGCGAGCGGTAGAGTCAGGAGTTCGACGGCGATCACGAGGACCACGAGGTCCTCGGTCAGCAGCGCCGCCATCATTGCCGCCAACGCTCCGAGCAGCCCCGCGGCCAGTTGGCGTGGGCGTTCCCGTTCGTCGTGCGGAATCGACGCGCACGCGATGGCGGCGAGGAGTGCGAGGAATACGACGACGATATGGCGTGCGGGTCGCAACGAAAGCGTGATGTCGACCTGCAGGTTCTGGAAGCGGAACCACGGACGATGGAACTCGACGGGCCCGTTCTGCTGCGTGGCGACGATGGAAAACGCGAGAACCGTGAGCGCGATCGCGAAGGCAATGGTCCGACTCGAAACGAGTCGATCGAGCGCGAATGTCTTTGCACTCGAGTCTGGAGTCCGCTCGGGCAGAACGAGCAGGAGCAAACTTCCCAGAGCTGGAAGCAAGACAAGGAGGAGCGGCAGCGCTGAGGTCATCCGTCGTGCTCGTTCGATTCCGATTCGGACGCGTCGCGTGCTCGCTCGGCGTTCTGGCCATCGAGCGCTCGGACCAGGAGGATCTGGATCGACGTGACGACGATCGCGATGACGACGTGGAGCTGTGCGATGGCTTCGGAGCGTCTGACGGCTGCCACCGTCGCGAACGTGATCGCGCAGCAGAGGACGCCGAGCAGCGCCGCGTAGGGAGCCCGTTCTCGGTGGTTCGTGAGCAGGCACAACAACGAGATCGTGAATCCGATCGACGCACCGATCAGAACGATCGGGGTGACTGTCGCTGTATCGATGACGAGAAGGATGCTCATGATGCCTCTCGATCCTGGCTACCCCGACGACTCGCGGGCGATCGAGCCGCGGTCGTGGATCCACGCGCGGCGCGATATGCAAGCAGGGCGAGAATCGCGAGGACGACGACGGAGCAGGTCGCAAGCAGTCCGCGGCCCACGGACGTGAGCCAGAACCCGGCACCCCCGACCGCAGCGCTGAGCCCTTCGATGGGCGGCGGAAGCGCGTTCGAATCGATGCTCGCGTCTTGGAGGTACGGAAAACTGATGCCGAGTGCGAGCGCTGCGAAGACCGGGAGAACTTGGGATCGAAGCGCTCCGGCGTCGTCGACCGCGGCTGGTGGCGCGCCCCGCCGGCGAAGAGCGAGGGTTGCGATCGCGGCGGTTCCGGCGAGCAGCGGGAAGCCGAGGAGCCACAGCGTGCCACCTGCTCCGACCGTCGCGAGGACTCGGGCCAGGCGGAATCCTCGCCCGGTCGGCGAGAACGCCAGCATCAGCGTCGCGACGACGCAAGCAGCAAGGCTCGAAACGAGAAGGATCACGGTGGTCACGGCGCGATGGGATCATAGTCCCGGTCCGTTCGCGAGGAACTTCCGGATCACGGTCCGGCAGGATTCCATGCTAAGCTTCGATACTGCTTCCCCTGCACCCACTGGACATGTCTGCGCCAAAGCTCCTGTTCGCCGTCGCCATCCTCGCCATCGCAGCGGGATCGCTCTATGTCTCCGGGGCATTCGGTCCGTCGGACGCAGTCGATCCGGGGGCGCCGACGCAGCTCGGTCTCGACTCGAACCCTCCGGATCGCATGGGGCACGATCGCACGGGGATCGACTCCGGATCGGACGCGCAGCTTCACGTCGATCAAGGCTCCGGGGCGGTCACGAAGGCTCCGACGGAACCGGTGATGAACGCCCATCCCGGGTCCCGCAAGCCGATCGGCAAGACGGGCACACCGCCGCACGGCGCAGCCGTCTTCCCGGACGGCACTTGGCTCGAGCCTCTCAATGGCGTCGAAGTCGCGCCACCGTTCCCGGGCTTCGCGCCGGGCTACCCGTACGCGCCCGTCGTCGAGATCGTCCAAGGAGACAAGGGGGTCTCCTGGTACATCCACGCGGACGGTTCGACCTCTTCGACCCAACTCGTGGAGACGACGCAAGAAGGGCGCACCTTCTTGCAACCCGGTTGGGCGGTCGGGAATCCGACCAAGGTGCTCCCGGTCGACACGGCGCCGAACAAGTTCGGTCCTCGCGTGGACGCGTTGCCGGGCGGACGTGACTCTTCTTCGGCTCGCCGCGACTGAACGCTCGCATGGCCGGAGTCGACGGACGGAAAGCGGCGATCGATTATGCTCTCCAATCGATCTTGCACGACATCAAGAACGAATTGACGGTCGGTCTCGGTCATTTGGAGTTCGAGACGGAGAGCATGCATGCGTCCGGCGTACGCACCTGTCTCCTCCGCATCGATCGAGCGGTCGGACTCCTCCAGTCGTTCGTGCATGGCGGGCTCGAGCTGCCTTCCATCTTCGACTTGGCCGAACTCTTGCTTCAGGTGCGGGGGCGCATCGAGCGGATCGACCCGGATTCGACCGTCCTGGAAGACCTCGCTCGACTCGCGGACGATCATCCCGGGATCGAGGTCTCGGCACCACGCGGCGCTGTCTACGATCTCCTCGCTCGGCTACTCGCGTCACCGCGTACGACGCTGCGGCTGCGTGCGATCACGCCGCGTTCCATGTCGCAAGACGTGTGTGCGAACGGCAACCGCGAAGGTGCATGTCTCGAACTGCGCTTCGAGGAGACCGCGCCGATGCCCAACTACGAGCCCTCGATCCAACGCGAGCGGCTCGCGATTTGCGCTGCGGGTGGGGCCGTCTGCAGGGACCGCGCCGACCTCTTCGTCGTGCTCCCCTCGGCCGGGCATTGAAGGCTGGGCGCGGACTGCCGTTGTCCTGTAGGGGGGACAGGTCGCTCGCGAAGCGCAGTGTGGTGCCCATGATTGCAGGGGATACGAACGGAACGCGGTTTGCTGCCTCTTCGCTTCCGATGACCATGCAGTCCTTCCATCGCCAGCGTGCTTTCGTGGTGTCGCTCCTCTTCGCGGCGACCTTCGCCGGGTCGTGCACGGTCGCAACCGTGGAACCGTCGCCGTCCCGCTGGGAGGAAATGGCGAGGGAGAACGCCCGTCAATGGGAAGCGCTCCGGCGTATCCAGCGGCGCGTCGATTGGGAGAATCTCGGTGACCGCATCACGGTGGTGCCCGACGTCGGGACGATCCAGGTGCGGGATTGGAGGCTCTTCGGTGCACCGGGAAAGGAGTACGTGAGGCTCTTCTTCACCTACGAGAACTCGACCGATCGACCGATCAAAGAAGCGCGTATCTGGGTCAAGGTGCGGGATGGAATCGGCGTGGTGCGCGCATCGGCGTGGATCGACATCTACATCCCCTGGTACGGGTTCGCGCCGGGCAACACGTGGACTGGCGAACTCCGAGTTCCGACGCGCGGGGCGCACGAAGATCGTGGGTGGACGTGGGAGGTCGGAGCCATCGCCGACCACGGCGATTCACTCGGAGGATTTGGTCGACCCGCGTTCGAGGTCGAACACGTGACTCTGCCCAAAGATCCGCAGCCGTCCAGGCGTGTGGCCCGCAGCGACGAGCCAAGCCGAGAGTTCGGAATCGTCGAGGGGGGCCGCGAACAGCGGTGATGACGGTGCAGCTCGCACCGGTGTGCGCAGCGTTTCGAGGATCTGCGGCGAGTCTTCGACGAAGACGACCTGGCTCGCACCGCGGAGTGGCAGCCAGAAGTCCGTTCGGTCCGTGATCGTCGTCGCGACCTGTTGCTGCCTTCCAGCGTCTCCATCGGCGCGGCGCGGATCCTCGCGAAGGCTCCACAGGGCGATGCCGAGCGCGACGCACAGGGTTCCACCGAAGGCGACGACCTGCCGCCGTCGCCGCCGTCGACCGCGTGCCCGGACTCGATGGGTCAGGGCTTCGCGCATCCCGTCGCGACGCGCCCGTCCTGCATGCGAGAGGTTCTCCGGCGCATGGTGGGGCAGGTATTCGAACTCGTCGTGGTCGTCGGGATCGTCGTGTCGATCCTGGTCGGGAAGCGTGTTCATGGCTCACTCTCCTTCGGCGTTCGGAAAGGACGTCTTGCCGACGTTGCGGAGTTTGATCAGGAGTCGTCGAATCCTGCCATGGGCAGCATCGCCACCGAGGCCGACGCTCGCTCCGGTTGCCGCGAGCGACGCGTCTTCGAAGAATCGAGCATGCAGGAGCGCGCGATCGCGCTCCTCGAGTTCGCCGAGTCGCGCCGAGAGCCACTCGACCTCCTCGATGTGCACCGCGTGGTCATGAGGATCGACGCTCGCATGATCGTGTTCGTGCCGAGCGGCAACTCGTTCGCGGCGCACGAGGCGTTCCTCGGAGCGGAGTCGATCGATCGCTTTCGTGTAGAGACATCGATGGAGCCACGCCGCGAGTGCCTTCTTCGTGTCGAGTCGAGGAATCCGGTCGGCGACGGTCATCATCACGTCCTGGCAACAGTCGAGGCAGAAGTCCTCGTCACGCTTCGTCGCTTTGCGCGTCCACGCGACGCAAGCGTCGAAGAACAGGTCGTAGAAACGCTCGAATGCCGCGCCATCCCCCCTGCGAATCGCCACCACGAGGCGTCGACTCGACGTGTCATCGAGCGTGTCGAACGGGGATGGCATCGGGACGGAATGTCTGGAACCTCGTGCTGCGTGCTCAGCGGGTTTTCTTGGGTCTGCTCTCGACGCCGACAGGCGCATCGGTCGCTCGTACCGCGCCTGCTCCGCCCGGCGTCGAAGGCATGCCCGGTGCGTGCCGATTTCGCGCTTGCAGGTCGAACTCGAGGCGGGCGATGACGCTCTCGACGATGTTGAGTTGGTCCGGTGAGCCTTTGAGGAACAGCAATCCCGACGACTCGTGAAAGCGCAGTATGGCTGCTGGCGTGGCAGGCTTCTCCTGAGTGTCCGCGTCGTCGAGCACTTCGAGTCCTGCCTCGATGGCGCCCAGCACCGTCTCGAGCTTCAGCACGCTATCGGGCGGCACGTTGGGAAGTGGCGTCGTCAACTGGCGAATCGACAACACGCGCGTCAGCGTCGGCCTCGGGGCAGAACCTCGCGTCGACTTGTTCGTCGTTTGCGCACTGACGAGATAGATCTTGCTGCTGGCCGGCGTGCCTCGACCCGATTGCGAGCTCACTTGGATTCGCGTCGATCGATCGATCTCGATGCGCTCGAGCACCTGAATCGCGTCGTCGACGGTCGTGTCTTCGAGGTCGAATCGGGGTAGGCGGATCTCGTCCGGCTTGCCCGTCACGATCATGTTGAGGGTCTCCCCTCCGGCTTTCTTGTGGGCACTGCGTACCTGCTGCAAATACCGCGACAGGGACCCGCCGATGAAGTCGATCGACAGGAGCACCGGCGTTCTTGCCCGGCGTGTGCTCTGCGCGGGCTCAGGGTCCTGAGCCGTCAGGTGCGCGCTCGGCGCTCCGAATGCGGCGATGGCGGCGGTCAGTACCAGATTTCGAGGAAGTGTCGTCTGCATCGTTCTCTCCTGCTCTCGTTCGAGTGTCCCCAAGAGGACGGCGCGGAGCGCGCGATTCGTCGCGGAGATTCCACATTTTTTGCAGATAGCGGGCCGCGCAATCGTCGAGCGCTCTACGACTGGCGCACGCGCTGCTAGGATCGAGCCATGTCGTCTTGCAGGTTTTTCCGATTCGTTCGGATTCTCGCCGTCGTCGGACCCGTTCTCGCGCAGTCGACGCTCACCGCGCAGCGGCGTGAGCCCGACGATCCAACGCCGCTCACCGAGACCGAGCGCATCCAGCACGTCCTGAGCCGGTTCGGATTCGGTGCGACCAAGGAGCGGATCGACGAGGTTCGTGCCAAAGGGATCGAGGCCTGGTTCGAGGAACAGCTCGACGGCGCCGCCAAGGAGACGTACGAACTCGGCGAACGTCTGCGCGAACTCACGACACTGAAACTCAGTGCGGCCGAACTCTTCGCGAGTTACGACCCGAAGAATCCCGGACCGACCGCACCAGCCAAGGAGCGCCGCGAGTACGTGCGCTTGCGTGAGACGCCACGTCGCGAGTTGCTCGCGTCGATCGTGCTTCGCGGCGCGCAATCGAACAACGTGGTGCGCGAGACGCTGGCCGATTTCTGGCGCAATCACTTCAACGTCGACATCGGAAAATCCAACTTGCGATTGTGGGCGGTGCCATACGAGCGCGATGTCCTGCGTGGACACATGTGCGGAACGTTCGGCGATCTACTCGAAGCCACGGCGAAGCATCCCGCGATGCTCATCTATCTCGATAACGCGCTCAGCCGTCGACCACCGACGAAGGGCGAACTCAGCACCGTGCGCGAGAACGCCCGTGCACGTTCGAAGTCCAAGGAGCGCGCAGCCGAAGCCGTCGAGATCGCGAAGCAGCGCGGCCTCAACGAAAACTATGCGCGCGAGCTGCTCGAGCTGCACACGCTCGGTGTCGATAACGGCTACACGCAGAAAGACGTGATCGAAGTCGCGAAGGCGTTGACCGGTTGGACCGTCAATCAGAATCCGAAGCGTGGTGACGTTGGCTTCTGCTACCAGGCCGACATGCATGCGCGGGGGGACAAGTACTTCCTCGGGCGCATGATCCGTCCTGACAAGAAGAACCCGCTCCTCGAAGGCGAGATCATCCTTCATCGGCTCGAGCGGCATGCGGGAACCGCGGACTTCCTCGCGACCAAACTCTGTCGTCACTTCGTCGCCGATGAACCGCCCGAGAAGATGGTCGAGCATGTCGCTGCGACCTTCAAGCGGACGGGCGGCAACTTGCGCGCGGTGTACAAGGCGATCCTCGACGATCCCGAGTTCTTCGATCCGAAGTACTACCAGACCAAGTTCAAGCGGCCGTTCGAGTTCCTCCTGAGCGCGATTCGCGTCACGCACGCACAGATCGACGATCCGAATGCCGTGCTCGAGGCGATGAAGCTCCTGCAAGAGCCGTTGTATGGCCAAGAAGATCCGACTGGCTACTACGACACGGCGGAGGCTTGGAACGATCCCGGAGTCATGGCCGTGCGTTGGCAGTTCGCGTTCCGGCTCGCGAAGGGCCAGATCCGCGGGCTGCGCATTCCCGACGAGTTCTACAAGGGGTTGCATCCGCGAATACCACGCGTCTGGAAGGATCAGCTCGCGCGGCGCATCCTGCCTGCCGGTCTCGGGTCGCGGAGTTCGGAGACGCTCGATCTCATGATGCGACGATACTTGGCGGATCACCCCGATCCGAAACGCGAAGAGCTGGCTCCGCGCATCGTGGGCCTGTTGCTCGGTTCTCCGGAGTTCCAAAGACAATGAGTGCACGCATGCCCGATCCCACGTCTCGTCGTCGCGGACTCTCGCGACGAACGTTCTTGGAGCGCGGTGCGCTCGCGGCGTCGGCACTGTCGTTTCCGGTGCCGCTCCGCACGCGCGCGACGCGGTTGCAGAACGGCCCGCCGAACATCCTCGTCGTGATCTTCCTGCGCGGCGGACAGGATGCGCTCAACACGATCATTCCCTATCGGGACAAGAACTACCACGCGATCCGGCCGACGATCGCGATCGGCGCCGAGCCCGTGCCGGACGAGGAATTGAAGGGCGTCGTTCGCCTCGACGCGAACTGGGGACTCCATCCCGCGCTCGCGCCGCTCTTCCCGCTCTGGGAAGCGAAGTCGCTCGCCCCGATCGTCTGTTGTGGCTCACCGCATCCGACGCGCAGTCATTTCGACGCGCAGGACTTCATGGAGTACGGCGCGCCGGGCATGCCGCTCAAGGACGGAGGTTGGCTCAATCGCTATCTGCGTCTGACGACAGGTCGGCGCGGCAAGGACGACGACCTACGCGCGATCGCGATGCAGGGCCTCCTGCCGCGTTCGCTCCGCGGCGACTATCCTGTGCTCGCCGTGCCCGAGCGCGGCGCGCGGCGAGCCGGCGAATATCTCGATCTCTTCGATGACCTCTACGGCGAAGACGCTGCGCGCGCAGCGGCGCCTGGCGACAAACAGAAGGGCGACAAGAACGGGGCGTCGAAACGCGGCAAGATGTCGGGAGACACGATGCAAGGGGACGCTTCGAAGCGCCTCGAAGAGGATCCGGTCGTGGCCTCGGGCCGCGCGACGATCGAGACCTTGCGTCGCTACCAGGAAATCGTCGGACGCAAGACGCGTCAGAGTCGCGCGAACTCGCGGTTTCCCGGAGGGCATCTCGGGCCTCGCCTCGAGGACATCGCGAAGGTCATCAACGCCGGTGCCGGACTCGAGGTCGCTTGCGTCGACTGGAACGGCTGGGACCATCATGCGGGTCAGGGTGGCGAAGACGGTCGGCACGCGACGATGCTCGGCGAACTCGCCCAGTCCATCGCGGCGTTCTTCACCGAGATCGGTGAGCACGGCAAGCGCACGATTCTCTGCACGATGACCGAGTTCGGTCGAACCTGTCGTGAGAACGGCAACTCCGGTACCGATCATGGCCATGGCGGTTCGATGCTGCTCGCGGGCGGTCGCCTGAGCGGGGGCAAGGTCTATGGCAAGTTCCCTGGGCTCGACGACAAGGACCTGTATCAGGGGCGCGACCTGCAAGTCACGACGGACTATCGCGAGGTGATGGCCGAGCTGCTCGTCCGGCACCTCGAGTGCGGCAAGTTGCCGGCGGACTTCTTCCCAGAGTTCCGACCGTCCAAGGCCGGGGTCGGGCTCTTCGCCTGATTGCGCGGGATCCAAGGCGCCCGTTTCCGTAGGATGACGCGTTCGTCCGCAACATCCTTTCCGTGAGGGCCGTCCTTTCGTGAACTCCATTCGCCTGTCGTGTCGCCATCTCACGAGTGCTGCTCTGGCACTCGGTCTCTGCCTCGGTTCGATCGGCTGTGGAGGCCCCGAGAGCGGCGGGAACGACGGCGGCAACGCGGGTGGCAAGAACGCGGCGAGTGGAGGGAATTCGAGTGACGTCGAAGGGAGTGGACTCGAGGGGCGTCCGCACGCTGCGGACGCGGGGGACACACTCACGATCGCGTTGATCGGCGATGCTGACAGCATGCTGCCCATGGTCGGGCAGAGCGTGAACGGTTCGATGGTCTACGACCTGCTGGTGCCCCCGGCGACCACGAGCGACTTTCAGGACGGCCGCATCCTCTTCAATCCGGGCCTCGCGAAGTCCTACTCCTGGAACGACGACCACACGGAGCTCACGTACGAGCTCAAGGACGACTGCTACTGGGACGACGACTCGGGCAAGGTCGTGAACGCCGAGGACATTCGATACAACTACGAGTTGATCGCGGATCCCGACGTCAAGAGTCCGCGCCAGAATCACGTCGAGCGGCTCGACCCGAAGAACCCGGTCGAAGTGCTCGACGAGTTCCGCGTGCGCTTTCACTTCCAGTACGCGTACAACGAGCAGACGATGCTCGCGCACGCGGGCTTCAACATCTCGCCGAAGCATCTGCTCGAGAAATACGATCGCGCTTCGCTGATCTCGTGTGACCTCAGCAAGAAACGCGCGGTCGGGCACGGGCCCTTCCGCTTCCTCAAGTGGGATCCGAAGCAATCGATCACGATCGTCCGGAATCCGAAGTCGAAGACCTACGCGGTGCCGTACGTCAAGCGCATCGTCTTCAAGATCATCCCCGAGTACCAGACGCGTCTCGTCGAGCTCAAGAAGGGCGATATCGACATGATGGACGCAGTTCAGGAGAAGGACATCGAGGAGGTGCTCTCCTGGGGGTCTGTCAAGCTCTACGAGCGCGGGTATCGCTTCCTCGACTACGTTGCGTGGAACATGCAGAACCCGCTCTTCGCCGAGCGTGATGCACGACGTGCTCTGACTCTGGCGATCGATATCGAGCGCATCATCAAGACGATCCTCACGTTCGGTGGCAAGACGTACGGGACCAAGGCCTACTCGACGTTCACGCCCGAACTCTCGGACTACCGAGTCGATGACATCACGTTGTTGCCTCATGATCCGGCACAGGCGAAGACGTTGCTCGCAGGGCTCGGATGGAAGGACACGGACAACGACGGCTTCCTCGACAAGGACGGCAAGCGTTTCGAGTTCGTGCTCGTCACCAATCAGGGCAATCCGCGTCGCTCGGATGCGTGCGTCCTGATCCAGGAAGACCTCAAGAAGATCGGCATCAAGGTCAATCTCGAGCAGCGCGAAGGCGTGACGTTCTTCGACGATCTGAGCAAGAAGAACTACGAGGCCGCGCTCGCGGGCTGGTCGGCCTCGCTCTTCCCCGACCCGTCGGACGTATGGGGCAGCGCGACCGAGACCGAGAACCGTCTCTTCAACTTCACGGCCTACTCGAACGCTCGCGTCGACGAGCTGATCGCGAAAGGCCTCAAGACGAAGGACGGCGCAGAGGAAGCCAAGATCTGGCAAGAGATGCAGCGCATCATCTACGAGGACCAGCCGTACACCTTCCTCTACTGGAAGACGTCGACCGTGCCGCTGCACAAGCGTTTCCGTGACTACAAGCCCAACGTTCTGAGTGTGCTGCACGGCATCGAGAACGTGTGGGTGCCCAAGGCCGAACACAAGTCGAAGCACTGATCGCGGACGTCTTCTCCGATGTTCCGCTACGTGGTGCGCCGACTGCTCGGCGCGATCCCGATGGTCCTGCTCGTCGCGCTCGGACTGCGTGCGCTGATGGCGCTCGTACCCGGTGACGCTTCGGCGCTTTGGATCAATCCCGACATGCCGGTCGACCAGATCGCGAAGATCCGTGCGGACTTCGGATTGGATCAACCGTGGTACGTCCAGTTCTGGCGTTGGTTCCTCAACGTGTTGCAGGGCGATCTCGGCATGTCGCTCGCGCAGTTCAAGCCGGTTACGCAGATCATTGGCGACGCTCTCCCGAACACGCTGCTGCTCAGCGGCGCGTCGATGCTCGTGATCTTCGTCGTCGGCATGACGATCGGGGTGATCTCGGCGATCAAGCAGTACAGCCTCACGGACAACGTGCTGACCGTCGTGAGCTTCTTCCTCTACTCGATGCCGGGCTTCTGGCTCGCACTGATGCTCATACTCGTAGTCAGCGAGCTGTGGCCGTCGTGGCCTTCGAGCGGCATGGTTGGCAACGAGATCCTCGACAAGGTTGCCGCCATCGAAGAAGCGAAGCTCCTCGGGGAGACTACCGACGTTCGGATCGGCGTCTTCGAGAAGTGGATCGACACGGCGCAGCATCTCGTGATGCCGGTTATCGCACTCGGCCTCGCGTCGGCCGCGAGCGTCGCGCGCTATACCCGCAGTTCGGTCCTCGAAGTCGTGCGTCAGGACTACGTGCGTACCGCACGCGCGAAGGGAGTCGCAGAGCGCAAGGTCATCCTGCGCCACGTTCTCCGGAACGCGCTTCTACCGGTCATCACGATCCTCGGATTGATGATGCCCTTCCTCGTGTCCGGCGCGGTGCTGATCGAATACGTCTTCGGTTGGCCCGGAATGGGGCAAGAGCTCGTCGGCTCGGTGACACAGCGGGACACGCCGCTTCTCGTCGCGTGCGCGATGTTGCTCAGCGTCATGGTCATCCTCGGCAATCTCGCTGCCGACCTTCTCTACGGCTTCGCGGATCCACGCATTCGCCATGACTGAGGTGCAGCATGCCTGAATCGCGTGGAGTCTCGCGTCTGCCGATCGTGCATCAACTCGTGCACGGACCGCGGGTGATCGGTGTGGCGCTCCTGCTCGCTTTCCTGATGCCCCCGATCGCGCTCGTCTTCGGGCTCGTGTCCGGTTCGCTGTCTCGGCACATCGAAGCCGCGCGCGGCTTCGGCTCGTGGATCCTCGATGTCTGGAACGTGTTGGCGATCAAGGCGCTCGTCGTATCGCCAGCCGTCGCGATCTGGCTCGGGTGGCCCAAGGCCAAGCGCCCGCGCGAAGGCAAGAGTCAGTGGACACTCGTGCGCGAGCGTTTCGTGCGGTCGCCGATGGCGCATTGGGGCCTCCTCGGCGTCGTGTTCCTGTACCTATTGCTGTTCCTCGCGCCGTTCCTCGCGCCCTATGGGTACGACTACCTGCGCGACCCCGCCAACCTCAAGCTCGTTGGCCCGCTGAGCGACGGCTACTTGCTCGGAAGCGATCAGTACTCACGCGACATCTACTCGCGCATCATCTACGGATCACGCATCAGTCTCACGATCGGCTTCGTCGCCGTCGGGCTCTCGGTGTCGCTCGGACTCCTGCTCGGATTGCTCGCCGGGTTCTTCGGCGGGTGGGTCGACTTCACACTGATGCGCTTCGTCGACTACCTCCTGTCGATTCCGCGACTCGTGCTGCTCCTCGTCGTGATGGCGCTCTTCAAGGATGTCGTACCCGCCGAGTTTCGCGTGCACCTGATGGTCGTCATCCTCGGCATTACGGGATGGATGGGGACCTGCCGCATCGTGCGCAGCGAAGTGCTGAGTCTCAAGGAGCGCGACTTCGTGCAAGCCGGCCGCGCGCTCGGCTACTCGAGCACGCGCATCATGCTCCGGCACGTGGCGCCCAACTGCTTGGCTCCGGTCATCGTGGCCGCGACGCTCGGCATCGGCGCGACGATCCTCGTCGAGGCGAGCCTCAGCTTCCTCGGCCTCGGCGTGCCCGAGCCCGTGCCGTCGTGGGGAAAGATGGTCGCTGACGGCAAGGAATACATCACGAAGGCGTGGTGGATGACGGTGTTCCCCGGCTTCACGATCGTGGCTGCCGTTCTCGCATTCAACCTGCTCGGCGACGGATTGCGCGACGCGCTCGATCCGCGATCGAGCGGGTCCAAGAAGATCCGGATCGAAGAGATGGACGACGAAGAGACGTCGTCGCAGGAGGCCGCATGAGCTTGCGCTGCAAAGGAACTCACCCATGAGCGAACGACCTCTGCTCGAACTCTCGAACGTCAAGACGTACTTCTACACCGACGAAGGTGTCGCGAAGGCCGTCGACGACGTGTCGTACCGCATCATGCGGGGCAAGGTGCTCGGCGTCGTCGGCGAGTCCGGTTGTGGCAAGTCCGTCACGGCGCTCTCGATCATGCGTTTGATCCCGAACCCGCCGGGGCAGATCGTCGATGGGTCGATCTACTTCGACGGCACGGAGATCCTGCACATGACCGAAGAGGAGATGCGCAAGATCCGCGGGAACGACATCTCGATGATCTTCCAGGAGCCGATGACGTCTCTGAACCCGGTGTTCACCGTCGGCGACCAGATCATGGAAGCGGTGCTCTTGCACCAGAAGGTGGATCGGAACCAGGCGCGCGAGATCGCGATCGAGATGTTGCGCAAGGTCGGCATCCCGTCGCCCGAGTCCCGTGTCGACGACTATCCGCACCAGCTGTCTGGCGGGATGCGGCAACGCGTGATGATCGCGATGGCGCTGTCGTGCAACCCGAAGCTCCTGATCGCTGACGAACCGACGACCGCGCTCGACGTCACGATCCAAGCGCAGATCCTCGACCTGATCCGTGGGTTGCAGCGGGACGCGGGGCTCTCCGTGCTCCTGATCACGCACGATCTCGGTGTCGTGGCGGAGACGTGTGACGACGTGGTGGTGATGTACGCGGGCAAGGTCATCGAGAGCGCGGACGTGCGACGCCTCTACAAGCACTACAAGCACCCGTACACCGAAGGTTTGTTCCGCAGTCTCCCCGCGACCGGCAAGCCGCACGCGCGCTTGCAGGCGATCGAGGGCAACGTGCCGACCGCGTTCAACTTCCCTTCCGGCTGTCGATTCCGCGACCGCTGCCCGCTCGCCGAAGAGCGTTGCGCGAAGGAAGAGCCGCCCCTCGTCGAAATCGAACCGGGTCACGAAGTCGCGTGCTGGGTTCGGGCACCGCAGCACACAGCAGCGGGAGGCGCACGATGAGCACGAATCCCAAGGCAGTCATGGACGCCGTCCGCACGTCGGGGCGCCACGAGCCGTTGCTCGAAGTGCGGGACCTCAAGAAGTGGTTCCCGATCAAGAAGGGTCTGCTCGGCAAGGTCGTCGGCCACGTCAAAGCCGTCGATGGCGTCTCGTTCGCGCTCGGTCGCGGCGAGACGCTCGGCCTCGTCGGTGAGTCGGGTTGCGGCAAGACGACGGTCGGGCGCACGATCCTGCGCTTGATCGACCCGACCGCGGGCCACGTCCAGTTCGACGGCAAGAGTGTCTTCGATCTCGATTCCTCGCACATGCGCGCATTGCGCGAGGACATGCAGATCATCTTCCAGGATCCGTACTCGTCGCTGAACCCGCGCATGACCGTCGCCGCGATCGTCGGCGAAGCGTTGCTCGTCCACGGCATCGTGAAGACGAAGGCCGAAGCACGCGACCGTGTCGCCGAACTGCTCGAACGCGTCGGCCTGAGCCCCAAGTACGTCAATCGCTATCCGCACGAGTTCTCCGGTGGTCAGCGGCAACGCATCGGCATCGCGCGTGCCCTCGCGATGCATCCGAAGTTCATCGTCTGCGACGAAGCCGTGTCGGCACTCGATGTCTCGATCCAGGCGCAGATCCTCAACATCCTGATGGATCTGCAGGAAGACGAGAGTCTCGGCCGCCCGAGCTATCTGTTCATCGCGCACGACTTGTCGGTCGTGCGCCACATCAGTCGTCGTATCGCGGTGATGTATCTCGGTCAGATCGTCGAACTGTCGATGACCGAAGAGTTGTTCGACCAACCGTCGCACCCGTACACGCGCGCCCTGCTCTCGGCGATTCCGAGGCCCGATCCCGACGACAAGCCTCAGCGCATCCTGCTCGAGGGCGACGTGCCGACGCCGATCAATCCGCCGTCCGGCTGTCACTTCCACACGCGATGCCCCGAGGTCATGCCACGTTGCTCGCAGGAAGAGCCTCCTGCGTTCCTCGTCAGCGGTACCCACGCCGTGCAGTGCTGGCTCTACGACGGGAAGGCGCCGGTGTCCGAGACCGGGATGACGGTAGGGTTCGAGGTCTGAATCGTGTCCGCGGCGCGCACATGGACCTGCGGTAGAAGCGCAGGACCGCACCGCTACTGCTCGGTCGTTGCACTCGTGCTCGCAATGGTCGCTTGCGCCTTGCCGCTTCGCGCTGCGCAGGAGCCGGTCGTGCTCGACAGTGGAGTCGAGATCCACTTCGAACCCGTCCCGGGCGCGGACGACGTCGGTCTCTTCTGCTTCGTCAAGAGCGGATCCACCGAAGACCCTCCGGGGCGCGTTGGGCTCGCGCACTTCGTCGAGCACCTCGTCATGTGCGCCGACACGGACGAACGTAAGGGTTGGGACGCATTGCGCTGGACGCGTGAGCGCAAGGTCGCCAACGCGATGACGCGCCCGCGATACACCGTCTACTTCTCGATCGGCGAACGATCCCAGATTTCGGCCGACGCGCGGCGCTTCGCGGACGTGCTTCGTGGCAAGCTCGAGATCACGCAAGATCTCGTCGATCGCGAACGTGCACGTCTCGTGGTCGAGATCGCGAACATGACCGAGATCCGGCCCGGTGCGGCGTTGCTGTGGCGGGCGCGTGCGATGGCGCTTGCCGGGACTCCCGAGGCAGCCGTTGGAATCGGCCTGAGGCAAGACATCGCGACGCTCGATACGGACATGCTGCGCAGGGCCGTCACGCGGACGCATCGGCCCGAGAAGACCTTGCTCGTCGTCGTTGGCAACGTCGACCCGAAGCGCGACCTGGCATTCTGGACCGATGTCTTCGGGAATATCGAAGCTCCCGAGGTTCCGGAACCGATTCCTGCTCGAGAGGCGTCGGTCCTCAGGGAAGCGATCACGCCACACCCACGCGCCGGTGGTCCGTTCGGCGTCGTCGCGTTTCGCGCGCCGGCGTTCACCGATCCTGACTTCGCTGCGTTCGGTCTCGGCGCGTTGTGGCTCGCACAGCGCGCGGACTTTTCCCTCAGACCGAGGGGTCGTGAGCTCGAGGCCGGATTGTTGCCGGGGCTCTACGCGATCCTCGACGAGCCGCGCGTGGCCTACTTCGGTCGTCGCGGGAACGACGGCGACCGGGAGGTTGATGGCGTTCGTCGCGATTTGCAATCATTCGTCGAAGCGAGTCGCGCGGCTGCGCAGGAGCGCCTGATCGCTGGTGCCCTACCGATCCTCACGCGGCAGTTCGAACACCTCCTGATGCCCAGAATCGATCTCGAGTCGATCGGAGAGGGGCCCGAGGCACGTTCCGCAATCGTGCGACTCCGCCTCGCCGCGTCGCCCAACGGTCTGTATCGCACCGGGCTCTCGCGGGGCACGGCCGCCATCCTCGGCTTTCCGACCGACCTGATGGAACGGTTCTACAAGACGACGGCCGCGGACGTCGCTCGGGTCGTCCGGGAGCGCTTCGCGTTCGAGAACGGCAGCTTCGCTGCTGCGCTTCCCGCGTCGGCGGCACCGCCTGCAGACGTCGAGGGTCAAGCTGGACCCCCGGGGCGCGCCGACACGAAGAAATGATCTCGTTCTTCGCCCGACTCTTCGGCAAGAAGCGCCCGAATCGCGCGCGCGAAGGATCGCCGGAGTTCGAAGCGATCCTCACGCAGGCGATGCAGGACAACGGGATCCACGAGGCCTTCCGAGAGACCGTGCGTCGCCTCGTGTTCGAGGATGGAGACGGGTGGCGCCGTTGCTGTGGCAGCGGATGTGACCCATGCGTGGAGCAGTTCGCGCGTGCCGTCGACGCCATTCGGAGGCAGACCGCGGGTAGAGTGTGAGCTTCGGATCACCTCGCGGCCGTACCCCCGGTGCCTGGCCGCATTCCCGCGAACGGAGTCGCCATGTCCATGCGCGCCGCGCTTCTCGGTCTCCCCATGCTCGGCATCGCGTTCGGCGCGTTGGCGGATGCTTCTCTGGCTTCGCAAGATGCCCCTCCTCGCCTGAAACTCGACGTCACCTACGTCGGTTCCAAGACGGGGCGTCGCGCGCAGTCGTTCGCGGAGTTCTTGCGAGCACGCGTTCGCAAACTCCGTGTCGTCGACCTCAGCGAAGTCGGCCGGGCGGATCTCACGCCCTGTGACGTCGTCCTGCTCGATTGGGAAGCGCGGGAGCAAGCGACGTTCGAGGGCAAGAGCACGCCGCTCGGCGATCGCGCGTCATGGAACAAGCCGACGATCTTCCTCGGGCGCACGGGGATGGACATGGCCATCCGGTGGGACCTCGAGGGATGGTTCGGTTGAACGTGTCTCGATCCGAGCGCGTACGGGATACGCGCCCACGAGTTCTTCCAGTCCCCGATCCGGCTCGACACGACCGCGACGGCGACTGCGCGGACGCCGAGCGGATGGCCGGATGCTGACAAGAACAGCGAGATCGACGTCGTCCCTGTCGGGGACAGTCCAGAACCCGGTTGGTGCACCAACGGCGACAGTCTGCGACTCCCCGAGGTGGAGGTGCTCTGCGGAGGCCGCAACAGCAAGGGGCCGCACTATGCAGCCGTGTGGCGCCAGGGGAACCTGCTGCACTTCGGCTTCCAGCTCGCGCCCGACCAAATGACCGAGTTCGGCAAGGGCTTGCTCCACAACGCGATCGCGTACATCGCGCGCTTCGCGGAGGATCGGCCGATCGCGAAGACGTCCAACTCGCACGACGAGACGTGGATGCGCCCGCGCTACATCGCGGATCGGCTCGTGCCGCGGGAAGGCTACGATCCAAGTGGGCTGTTCGACGATTCGGTGCTGTCCAAGCGCGATCCGTCCGATCCCGCAGCCTTCGTCGCGTGGTATCACGAACATCGCGGCTACCTGTATCCGGCGACCGCGGATCGCCGCAAGCTCGCACTCGACGACGAACTCGTGCGCTTCGGGACACCGTACGACGATCCGCGGTTCTTGGACCGACTCATCGTGGCGCTCGCGGACGACACGCGAGCGGACCTCGCTCGCTCCCTGCTCGAGCGCTTCGTCGACGCGCCACTGATGGCGTCGACTTTCGAGGCGTGGCAGTCTTGGTCGAAGGAGAACCGTGGCTACACGTTCTTCTCGGATGGTGGGCGTTTCCGCTTCTACGTCGATCCCCTCGCGAAGGCGCGAGGGATCCCGACCGAGAAGCTTCGCGGCGTGCGGCGTGCCGATGACAGGGCGCGCGTTGCCGAGTTGGGCCCGGTGCGTGCCGAGGCCGTGCTCGTTACGTCGAACGACGGGCCCGTCTTCGAGCTGCGGTTGCAGATCCAAGAAGGTTGGCACATCTATGGCGCGAAGATGCCGGACGGCGAGTACGCCACGCCGACGAGGCTCGAACTGCGGCGGCAGGACGGGACCGAGTTCTCGGGTGCGTGGGACATGCCGCCGACGAAGCGAGCCAAGGATGGGACCGTCCCTTTCTACGAAGGCTCGCTCGTGTTCCGACGCCGACTTCGTCCTGCGGATCTGGATGCGAGCCCCACGGTGCGGTGCGTCGTGACGTTCCAGGCGTGCGACGAACAGATGTGTCGACCTCCAGAATCGCTGACGGTATCGGTGCGACGGGCTCGCTGATTCCATACGCTCTCGTCCATGCTCGATCTCGATCCCGCCGACGCCATCGTGGCCGCCCTGTGGCGCGAAGCGACGACGTCGCGCGCGAGTGTCACGCAGCTCCTGCGTGCCTACTTCCGTGAGGTCGAGCTCAAGCCGCGTCAGCAGAAGCGGATCAAACAGCTCCTGCACCGCGTACTCGCTTCGCGAGCGCGCATCGACGCGGCGCTCGAGGATGCCGCTCCTGCGGGGATCGTCGAGAGCCTCGAAGGTGCGGTGCGCGTGCTCACGTCTCGTGTGCTCGACGGCAACCTCGCGACCACCGAGGCCAAGCGCAAGCTCGCTTGGATCGACTGGGAGCGTGTGGCGAACTTCGAGAGCCGGCTCGCGCAGATCGACGATCCACTACGACGCGTCGAAATCCTCGGTTCGTTTCCTCGATGGCTCGCGCGGCGCATCGTCGAGCGTTTCGGAGACGAGGCCGACGCCGTGGCGACGGCGCTCGCGGGCGATGCGCCGCGTACGATTCGCGTCAACACACTCCAGTGCTCCGTCGAGCAGTGCATCGCGAGCCTCGAGCGAGACGGCATCACGGTTCGGCGCACCGAGATGGCGACCGCGAGTCTCGAGGTGCTCGGGCCGTCGCAGCTCTTTCGGACTTGGGCATTCCAGCACGGCTGGTTCGAACTCCAGGACGAAGCGAGTCAGCTCGTCGCCGAACTCGTCGCGCCGCCGCCAGGAGGCCTCGTCGTCGACGCATGTGCCGGCGCGGGCGGCAAGACCCTCGCGATCGCCGCGGCGATGGGAGGCCGGGGAACGCTCGTCGCGCTCGATGTCAGTGCGTCGAGGCTCGAAGAGCTGCGCCGTCGCGCGAAGCGCGCCGGTGTGCGCAATCTTCGCGTGTTTCGGATCCAAGCAGACGCGTGGACGGACGAGGTCGAAGCGCTGCTCGCGCGCGCCGATCGTGTCCTCGTCGATGCGCCGTGCAGTGGACTCGGGTCGTTACGGCGCAACCCGGACATGCGTGATCGACTCTTCGCCGACGAGCGGGAGGTCGAGCGCTTGCAGACGATCCAGATCGATCTCTGCACGCGGGTCGCGAGCCGCCTTGCTCCCAAGTCGCGGTTGATCTACGCGACGTGCACCGTGTTGCCGGACGAGAACCAACGCGTCGTCGAACGCGTGCTCGCGGCGGATCCGATGCTCGATGTCGTGCGCGTGGCCGAGATCCTCGGCTCGGAGCGAGCGTCGAAGTTCTCGGACGCGAGTGGGACGGTTCTCGAGACGTTCCCGCACCGGCATCCTTGCGATGGCTTCTTCGCTGCGGTGCTCCGCAAGCGATCGTCAGAAGCGAGCGCCGACACGGACGAGGCCGAAGGGCGCGAGGTCGGACCGTCCTGAACGCTCGACTCGCCGCCGCGTGCGTGCGCGGTGGATCGGCCGGGCTTTTCAGGAGTACTGCAAAAGGCGCGGCTCCAGATCCGTCAGCGACGCGGCGCCGGCGTCCTGATCGCTGAGCAGCGGTGTTCCGGTGAGCCGGTCGAGCGGCCATTCGATCCCGAGGACCGGATCGTCCCAACGTAGGTTGAGGTCGCCCTGCGGCCAGTAGACGTCGGTCACCTTGTACTCGACCTGTGCGATCTCGGACAGCACGAGGAAGCCGTGTGCGAATCCCGGCGGCACCCAGATCTGTTCGAAGTTGTCGGCCGTGAGCGTCAGACCGACCCAATGGCGATAGTGGGGTGAGCCTTTGCGCACGTCGACGGCGACATCGAAGATCTCGCCTTCGACGCAACGGACGAGCTTGCCTTGGGGTTTCTCGCAATTGAGGTGGAGGCCGCGCAGGGTCCCGTGCTTGGAGCGACTGTGATTGTCCTGCACGAACGCGAGGTCGATGCCGGCGTGTGCGTAGCGCTCGCGCTGCCAAGTCTCCACGAAGAACCCACGCGCATCGCCGAAGACGCGCGGCTTGATGCGCAACACGCCCGGCAGATCGGTGTGCACGAACTCGGTCATCCTTCTCCTCCCGTTCTCGCTCCGGATCGCCGACGTCGGCTCACGCCTTGCCGGACAGATCGAGGAACAGCTTGCGTCCGAACTCGCCGCCCATCGCCTTCCGGTAGCCGGGAGGGAAGGGCACGTTGCGATAGCACGTGATCTTGTCGAGCAGCGCTGCCTGTACCGCGTCGGCGGTCGCTTCGTCGACGGCTGCGCCGCCGAGGCCGAGGTCGCCGTAGTAGAGCGGAACCGCTTCGGACCCGGTCACCGCGACGCGCAAGTCGGCAACCTTACCGCCCTTCGTGCGCAGGCCCATCGCGACGCCCATCACCGGGTACTCGATCGTGTCGCGCGCGCGCAGCTTGAGGTAGTCGGTGCGTAGCGCGTCGTCGGTGCTCGGCACGAAGACGCGAACGAGGAGCTCGTCCGGAGACTTCTCGAAGCGTTTGATCCCGTCGTACTCGAAGAAGGATCGCAACGGGACGCGTCGCGCACCGTTCGGGCCGCGGAACTCGAGTTCGACGTCGAGCACGAGCAGGATCGGCGCGAGATCGCCCGAATAGGTCGCGTAGCAGGTTTCCTTCTGCGGCACGACGAGACACACGTCACCGTCGGCTTTGAGGCAGTAACCCTTGCTGTCCCGCCAGAACTCGGACTGGTTGAAGTAGTAGCAACGAGTGTCGAGCAGCAAGTTGCCGCCAACCGTGCCGAGATTGCGAAGCGGCGGCGACGAGATCAGGCTCGCTGCCTTCGCGATCGTCGGCCAGTCGCTCTGCACGCGTGCGTTCCGCGCCACGTCCTCGATGCGCGCGAGCGCTCCGATCGAGTTCTTGCCGATCGACGTGAGCTCGTCGACGCGCCCGAGTGCGATGACGTGATCGCGTGCGTTGAGGCGGTTCTTGTAGTTGGGGAGTACGTCGGTACCGCCGGCCATCCAATCGAACGCAACGCCGTCCTTGCGGAGCTGTGTCGCGAGTTCGATCGCGTCGTCGACGGTCGTCGGTTGGTGCAGTTCGAACGGGGGAAGAATCACTTGGCTGCTCCCTGAGTCGCGCTCTTGTTCGCGGCCTTCTTCTGCTTCTGCAGTGCTCGCCAGATCTTGTCGGCCGTGATCGGCATCTCGTAGAACCGGATCCCGATCGCGTCGTGCAACGCGTTGGCGACTGCGGGCAGCGCCGGAAGGAGCGGGCCTTCCCCGCACTCTTTCGCGCCGAAAGGCCCTTCCGGGTCGTAGGTTTCGACGAGGATGGCGTGGATGTCCGGTGTCTCGGTCGAACTCAGCATGCGATAGTCGAGGAAGTTGGGGTTCTCGACGTTGCCCTTGTTGTAGTCGAACGACTCACAGAGCGCCTGGCCGAGTCCCATGTGGACGCAGCCTTCGATCTGGGCCTCGACCGCCAGTGGGTTGAGCGCGCGTCCACAGTCGTGCGCGGCCCAGACCTCGTGGACTTTGGGCTTGCCCGTCAGCAGATCCACTTCGAGCTCGACGACGAACGCCTGGAAGCTGTACGTCGGCGACAGACCTGCGGCAGCTCCCTTGTGTTGACCGCCCATCGGCGGCGGTCCGCTGTAGCAACCGGTCGTCTGCAGCGCACCACGGTCCTTCATCGCACGGCGCAAGGCCTCGACGAACGGCACACGGACTTCGCGGTTGGTCGCGTTGATCGCGTGCGCGTCTTCGAGCACGAAGACTTCGGGCGGATACCCCGTCAGGTCGGCGGCGCCGCCGATGACGAGGCGACGCATCTCCTCGGCCGCGCGACGCACCGCGTTGCCCGCCATGAACGTCACGCGCGAGCTGTAGCTACCGATGTCGATCGGCGCGGTATCGGTGCTGTCCGAGTAGACGCGGCACTGATCGATCGGCACGCCGAGCACGTCCGCCGAGATCTGCGCGAGCATTGTGTCCGACCCCTGTCCGATCTCGGCCGCGAGGCTGTGGATCGTGATGCCACCGTCGAAATCGGCCTTGAGGTGCACGGTCGACTGCGGGATGCCGTCCCAGTGGATCGGCAGTGCGGACCCGGAGATGTAGAACCCGCCCGCGATGCCGATGCCGCGACCGAACGGCATCTTGCCGTACTTGTCCTTCCAACCCGCCATCGCGCACGCGCGCTCGATGCACTCGACGATGCCGTTGGTCGTGATGCGGAACTCGTTGATCGTCTTCGTGTAGGCCGGCAACGCGTTGTCGATGCGGAACTGCGCGGGGTCGAGACCGAGATCGAAGGCCGCTTCGTCGAGCAACACCTCATAGGCGAACCGCGTGTTGACCGCGCCGTGGCCGCGCATCGCGCCCGATGCCGGTCGGTTGCTGTAGATGCGGCGGCCGCGATAGCGGAAGTTGTCGACGCGGTACGGGCCGTTGGCGAGGACGCCGTTGTAGTAGGTCGTGACGACGCCGAAGCTGCCCCACGCACCGCCGTCGATCAGCGCATCGATGTCGAGCGCCGCGACTTTCTTGTCCTTGCCGATCGCGAGGCCGACGTCGATCTTCGACGGGTGCCGACCGTGGTTGTTGTAGAAGACCTCTTCGCGGTCGAAGAGGATCCGCACCGGCTTGCGGCACTTGCGCGACAGCAGGGCCGCGACCATTTCGTGCGGGAACGGGTCGGACTTGCCGCCGAAGCCGCCGCCGACCGCCTTCCGGATCACGCGAATCTTGTGCATCGGCATCTCGAGCACCTTCGCGAGGGCACGATGCAGGTAGTGCGGCACTTGCTGCGCCGACCAGACCGTCATGCGGTCGTCAGCGTCGTAGTGCGCGATCGTGATCAGTGGCTCGGTGAACGCGTGCTGAATGCCGGGGAAGCGGAACGACATGCGCTTCTTCCAGAGCGCGCGGTCGAACTCGCCGTCGACGTCGCCGAACTCCTGGCGCACCTGCTTGTGGAGATTGGTGCCGTCGACTGTCT
>JAGQQW010000369.1 GCA_020426005.1 Planctomycetota bacterium
CGGTCGACCACATGGACAAGGGTCGCACCACGGATCGCTCAGCGGAGGCGAAATAGTCATGAAAGCCAAGGCAATACTCGGCCCTACGATCCTGGCGCTCGCGCCCCTCTTCGGGCTGTCCGCGCAGGACGCACCGAAGGGAGATGCGAAGACGGACGAACCAGCTCCGTTCGTGATCGACTACGGCAAACGACCGGCTCCGAAGGACTGCAAGGTCGCGAAATGGGGCCCGGACAGCTACGAGTCGCCGAACTACGCGGTGCGCTGCCGCAAGATCCTCCCGGTCACCGGTGAGCCGATCGAGAACGGCACGATCCTCGTGCAGAAGGGCAAGATCCTCGCGATCGGCAAGAGCGACGAGATCGAGGTGCCCGACGGGTTCGAAGTCGTCGATTGTGGGGACGGTTGGATCGTACCCGGCTTCATCGACCTGCACTGCCACATCGCTGGCGACGGGTTCGATCTCAACGACATGGTGCACCCGACGAACCCCGAGTTCCGCACGCTCGACCTCGTCGGTCTCCACCACGATCAGATCAAGGAAGCGCTGCAAGGCGGTGTGACGAGCGTCCTCTACATCCCGGGTTCGGGCACGAACATGGGTGGCTTCGGCACGCTCACGAAGACGGCGGGGCGCAACGTCGAGGAGGCGCTGATCCGCTTCCCGGGAAGCCTCAAGATCGCACAGGCCGGCAACCCCGAACGTGGCGCAGGCGACATGGGCGCCGGTCGCATTGGCATGAACTTCGGTCTGCGCCAGACGCTTCTGCGTGGCAAGGCCTACTCCGACGCGTGGCTCGCGTACGAAGCCGGCAAGGGTGAGAAGCCGAAGTTCGACCCGGCACTCCACTATCTGCGTGGACTCTTCCTCCACGAGTATCCGTGCAGCGTGCACACCCAGATCTACCAGGTGTGCCTCGAGACCCTACGGCAGTTGCACGACGAACTCGGACTCTGGGTCTTCGTCGACCACGGGACCTTCGACGCGTATCGCATGTCGGGTGAGGCGCGCAAGCGCGGGGTTCCCGTGTGCAACGGCCCGCGCCAGGTCTGGGTCGATCGTGAGACGGGCGCGATGATCGGCAACGCAGCGGCGTGGGCTCTCGGTGGCCAGCACGGTTGGCTGCAACCGGTACCCGGCGTCGGACGCGACGGCATCGGCATCAACACGGACTCGCCCGTGATTCCCCAGGAAGAACTGAGCGTGCAAGCGGCGATGGCCGTTCGCCTCGGCCTGCCGTGGGAGTGGGCGCTGCGCGGCCTGACGATCAACCCCGCGCGGTTCGTCGGCGCCGATCACAAGATCGGTAGCCTCGAGGTCGGCAAGGACGCCGACTTCGTCCTGTGGACCGGTGATCCGATCGACCCGCGCCACTCGGTGCGCAAGGTTTGGGTCAGCGGTTCGATTCACTACGACCGCGACCCGGGCGGCAAGAACGAGGCAGACAGGAGGATCTGACGATGAGACCATCGCAACGTATCACCGCGCTGGCGATCGCCATCGCAGTGCCGATGGCCATGGCCATCGAAGCCACGGCTCAGGGCAAGGAAACGCCCGCTCA
Organism: Planctomycetota bacterium; assembly: GCA_020426005.1. Taxonomy (GTDB): domain Bacteria; phylum Planctomycetota; class UBA1135; order UBA1135; genus JACKHW01. The sequence goes on from JAGQQW010000369.1 coordinate 1,563, forward strand.
GAAGCTCCTGTCCGAACGCGGGAGCCTCGCATTCGTCGACGTCGATGTCTACGTCGGGGACGGCTCCAAACTCGAGAAGGTCACGGTCCTCGTCGAGGACGGCAAGATCCAGAAGGTCGGGAAGGACCTCGCGGTGCCTCGGAGCGCGAAGCGCATCGAAGGCGGCGTGTTGACCCCCGGCTTCGTGATGCTCGGGTCGACGGCTGGCGTCCGGGGCGGAGCACCGGTACCGCGAAACGACCAGGTGATCATCGTCCAAGGTCGCCGTGGACGTGGCCGTCCGATGCCGACAGGTCCGAGCAGCAGCGCGGCGCCCTTCACGCCCAACGTGAAGGTCTCGGATCGCCTCGATCCGAAGTCGAAGGAGTTGGCAGACTGGCTCGAGGCGGGCGTGACGACGCACGGCGTTCGTCCTCCGACGAGTGGATTGTCCGGACTCGGCGCCGCGATCCGACCCGTCGGAGACGAAGCGAGCGACCTCGTTCTGCAGGACGAGACGTTCGCGTGGCTCGGCATGACAGCGAACACGAAGACCAAGAAGTCGATTCGGGAAGGCTTCGAAAAGGCCAAGGAGTTGATCGAGCAACGCAAGAAGGCGAAGGCCGAAGCGAAGAAGCCGGCGACCCCACCCGCTGCGAAGGCCGGCGCGGCAAAGCCGGAGGAGGCCAAGAAGGAAGGTGCCAAGCCTGGCGAAGGCGAGAAGCCGAAGCCGGATCCGAAACCCCAACCGAACCCGACGCCGGATCCGAAGCCGACACCGAAGCCGACACCACAGCCCAAGCCGAACGAGCCGCCGCAGGGCAAACCAGCCGCGAACAAGAGCCAAGGCAAGGACGACGCGAAGAAGCCGGCGGCTCCCAAGGAAGATCCGCGCCACGCCGTACTCGCGCAATCGCTCGAGGGCGAGCGCAAGGTACTCTTGGGCGTTTCCGGTCCGGGCGAGCTCCTGCACGCGCTCCAAGCACTCGACGGGTTCGAGCTGCCCCTGGTCGTCATGCATACGTTCCGCCGCGGCGAAGACGCGACGCTGGACCTCGTTAGTGAGCAGCTCGCGAAGACGAAGGCGACGGTCGTGTGCACGGTCGACCTCGGCAGCAAGCCGGCGACTGCGATCCTCACGAACCCGATCGCTCGTCTCCAGAAGGCCGGACTCACGATGGCTCTCGTGCCGGGCACGCGGCCGAGTGAGGCCCAAGAGGTCTGGTACCGACTCGGTGAGCTCATGCGGACAGGTCTCGAGCCAGGCAAGCTGATCGAAGCCATGACGCTCACGCCGGCGAAGGTCCTCGGCGTCGACAAGCAGGTCGGCTCGATCGAGAAGGACAAGGACGCCAACTTCCTCCACTTCAGCCACGACCCGTTCGGTCCGACGGCTCGCCTCGAGCACGTCTACTTCGAAGGTCGTGAAGTCAAGAACGTCAAGACGAAGCACGGATCATGAACACGACCACTCTGACCATCGCTCTCACGACGCTCTGCGTGGCCTTCGCGGTCACGCCCCTCGAAGCTCAGCGCGGCGGCCGTCGCCGTGCGCAGCCGAACACCGAGCAGGAGAAGAAGGCCGACGCTCCGAAGCCGGACGCCACGAAGCCGGCGGAGAAGAAGAAGGACGAGGCAAAGAAGCCCGAACCCGTGACGGCGTACGTCGGCGGCACCGTCCACGTCGGCGATGGATCGACACTGCGCCGCGCAACGGTGCTCGTGACGGGTTCGAAGGTCACGGCGGTCGGCCGCGACGTCGAGATCCCGAAGGAAGCGACGCGCATCGACTGCACGGGCAAGCACGTGTCGCCGGGCTTCACGATGTTCGACGTGACGGGAATCGGGGCGCCGTACTCGGTAGGAAAGGACGACACCTACG
>JAGQQW010000370.1 GCA_020426005.1 Planctomycetota bacterium
CGAGCGCATGCGGGTCGGGACTGAACAGTAGGCTCCCGGCATTCGTCGGCGCCTCGAAGCTGCGCGAGCGCAGCACCGGCCGAGTTCCATCGGCCGCCTTGGGGCCTTTGACGACGACGTGGAGCTTCGCGAAACCGCGCACGGTGCGCCCCACGACGCGCTCTTCCACGCATCCGTAGAACGCCGCGACTGCCGGTTCGAGCACCCAATCCGCCTCCTCGGGACTCTCGACGATCCGCGTGAAGAGCTCGGCGGCGCCGATCTCGTTCTTCAAGACCTCGGTCAGCATGGTCGTCAGCGGTCGCGACCAGAAGCCGTCCTGCGTGTACGTGCGAGGGTACATCCCTTCGCCCAGCGCCGGCGGCGCTTCTCGCTGATCCGTCAGCGGCGCGATGTAGACCGTCCGTGGCTGCGTGTAGCCGGCGCGGTAACCCGTCGGCTGGTACAGGCCTTGGTTGGTTCCCAGATCACGCACGGTGCGGTCCGACTGGCACGCACCGAGAGCGAACAGCGAGAGCACCAACAGCGGGAGCCCCAACGGCTGAAGACGTAGGAGACGGAGAGGCAGGAAACGGAGCGCACGCATCGTCGTGGTAGGTCAGGGGGACGAATCGGCCCGGCAACGCCGGAGGGCACGACTGGCACGGACGGAGATTGGCAGGATGCCGTCCTTGTCATCGACCGTTCGTGCATCGGAACTGAACGAATCGTCGAATTCCACCGCATTCTCGGCGACCCGGTTCGTGATCAGGCCTGCGAAGCGTCCTTGTGGGGCGCGCGCGCGTCGAGACCTGCGCGAAACGTCGGGTCCTTGCGCTTGTAGTAGTCGACGTCCTTGGCACTCGGCACGTAGCCGAAGATGCCCTTGAAGATGCCTCGCCCCTTCGCGAGCTGTGCTCGCATCCGTCGCCGGTTCCCGAGATGAACGACAATCGACGGAACGAGCCCGACGATGTCGAACAGGATGAACGACATCCACAACTTGAAGGACGAACAGCGACGCAAGAGGCGCGGTGTGTTGCAGCCGTTGAAGAACTTCCGCAGCGGCGTCGTTCCGCCCCCCGACGACAGGGAGCCGCCATGCACGACTTCGACCCATGGCACGTAGAGGAGCCGCCGCCCGCGCTCTTTGAGCCGCACGCCGAGGTCGACGTCCTCGAGGTACATGAAGTAGACCTCGTCGATCCCGCCCACTGCGAGCAGGTCCGATGTGCGATACAGCGCGAACGCGCCGGGTAGGAAGTCGACGACCGACGGAAAGCGCGGAGCCGCATCGATGGTCTTGCCGATCGCACGTTGGATCACCTCGTTGGGACCGAAGCGCAAGTAGGCTCCGGCTGACCAAATGCGCTTGCCACGTTCGGTCGTGAGCAGCGGACCGACTCCAGCGACCGTCTCGTCACCGAGCAGTGCATCGACGAGCGACTCGATCGCGCTCGGCTCGGTGACCGTGTCGTTGTTGACGAGCAAGAACAGCTCGATGCCGAGCTCCCGCGCACGCGCGAGGCCGAGGTTGACGGCCGCGCAGTACCCGACGTTGGTGCGCGGCCTGAGGATCTCCACCCCCTCCGCATAGCCGGCATCCGGAAGGTTGTCGGAATTGTCGACGACGACGATCCGAAGGTCCGGGTATCCACATCGACGCAACGTCTCGACGGCGTCCAGACTGTCCTGCGGTTCCCCGAAGTGCGGCATCAACGCCAACACGGGAGGGCGTGGTCGATCGCGTGGTTCGCGGAGCTCGACGTCGTCCGGTTTCATGCTGCCCAACGTCCGAGATGGAACGTGACCGCGAGGAGCGTATCCAACACGCGGCGCACGATACCTCGAAATCCTCGCGCGGCGATGCCAGGATTGAGTGTCAGACTCGGTGCGGCGAGCAGCTCGCCGTCCCGCCGCACACGTCCACGCTGGATGATCTCACGCCGGCGACGCAACACTCGCCGCATCGTCATGAGTGCGACCTTGCCGCGCCACCACTCCCTAAGGTGTCCCTTCGCGATCACGAACCCGAGATGCACGATCCCGTACACCAAGAAGCCGGGTGCGAACGCGACGAGCGCCCGTTTGCGGTAGTGCGTCAACAAGAAGATCCAGCGATTGCGTGAATGGAGGAAGGTGCGACGCCCCGCGTAGCCCCCCTTCGCACCACGGGTCGAGAGCCCCTTGGTCCCCCCCTTGTGGATGCACAGCGCACTCGTGTCGACTCCGACGCGATGGCCGCGCATCTTGAGCGCATACGACAGCGCGAGGTCTTCGAACAGGATGAACATCGACTCGTCGAAACCGCCCGCTTCGAGGATCGCATCGCGGCGCCCCGCACAGCACAGCGATATGGCGACGTCACACTCGATCCAACCGGACTCGTGATTAGTCTCGCGAGGCGCATACCAGTTGCGCAGAGCGATGAGGCCCACGTAGTGAAACGCTCCACCGTCGTAGTGGATCGGCCCCGTCTCGTCCCCGAGCACGCTGCGCGCCTGCACGAGTGCCACGTCCTCACGTCGCTCGAGGTCGTCAACGAGGCGCTCGAGACAGCCATCCGTGACCTCGACATCGTTGTCGACCAGGATGACGGTCGAACAGCGCGCTTGCGACAGACCCAGGTTGCGTGCCGCGCTCGGTCCGAGGTTGCCGTCGAGTTCGATCAATCGCACGGGGTAGCGTTCGGCAGCGGCCTCGTGGGCTCCGTCGGTCGAACCGGAGTCGACGAGCAGCACCTCCGCCGGGTCGGCGCGAAAGATCGCCGCGAGGCACGTATCGAGGTAGTCCTTGCCGTCGTGATTGACGACGATGACGGTCGCGTCGAGTGTCATCGCCTCACTGCAGTGGGAGTTCGAAGTCTTCGTGCGTGCACACGTGCCTGTTCCGCAGACAGTGCGGCAGCTGCCGCAAGGCGGAGAACGTGGCCTTGATGCAGACGAAGAAGCCCCACGGCACCGACCGAATCTCGTCCATCAGGCCGATCGTGCCGACGGCATCTCCGACAGCCGACTTCTGCTTCTTGCCGCCGAGTCCTTTCCCGAGAAACCGGAATGGAAAGCGCAAGACGTCGATCCAGCGCACGTACTTGAACGCGTAGATCCAGAAATTGCGCACGTGATAGAAGAGACTGCGCTTGCCCTTGCGCATGCCGAACGGCGCCTTGTGCCACACCCGCAGCGCTGGCACGTACTTGACGCGCTTGCCGCGATTGAGGAACCGTGCCGTCAGATCGCGCTCGTTGCCGAAGATGAACAGAACCTCGTCGTAGTAACCACAAGCACGCAGCTCTTCGGCCTTCGCCAGGCTCGCGCATCCGCGAAACGTCGCCATGTAACGCGGCTCGAGATGCCCTTTGCTCTGCAAGAACCAATCCGGCATCTCGGGCTCTTCGACCCGCGAACTCAAGAGCGCGGTGGACTCGGGTT
>JAGQQW010000371.1 GCA_020426005.1 Planctomycetota bacterium
TGCCGTCCCCGAGCCGTTCGCCGTACGGCGGATTGGTGACGACGATCGACGGCGGGACTTCGGGAACGAAGTGCTTCGCGTCCTTGCGCACGAACCGCACCGCGGCGTCGACTCCGGCCTGGCGAGCACTGCGATTCGCGATCGACAGAGCTCCGCCGTGTCGATCGGCGCCGACGATCGGAGCCGTGATCGACGTGCGCGCCCGTTCGCGAGCTTCGGAGCGTAATTGATCCATCAAGTCCCGGTCGAAGTCGGGCCACGACTCGAACGCGAACCGACGTCGCAAGAGGCCGGGAGCGCGGTCCATCGCGAGGAGGGCGGCCTCGATGACGAAGGTGCCCGAACCGCACATCGGGTCGACGAGGCTCGTCTGCGGGTCCCAACCGGTCATCAGGAGCAGGCCGGCGGCGAGCGCTTCGTTGAGGGGGCTCTTGACCTGGACATCTCGATATCCGCGTTTGTGGAGACTCGGTCCCGACATGTTGCGCCAAAGGCTCATCGACTGCCCGTCGACGACGAGTTTGAGGGGCAGGTCGGGACGATCGCGATCGACGTCCGGGCGGCGCCCCGCACGATCTCGGAATTGATCCACGATCGCGTCCTTGACGACGAGGGCGGCGTACTTGGAATGCCGGATCTCCGAGTTCGATACCGTCGCGTCGACAGCGAGCGTCTGATCGACGTCCATGTACTCACTCCAGTCGATCTCGCGCAGCGCGTCGTAGAGGTCGCGTGCATCGCGGACGCGGTCCTCGGCCATCCACTCCTGGACGCGGATCGCCGATCGCAGCCAGAGATTGGCCGCATAGCCGAAGCGCCGATCTCCCTTGCAGCGCACGCCGCCCGGACGCGTCTCGATCTCACGGCCTCCGAGCGCGGCGATCTCGTTCTCGGTCGCGGTCTCGACGCCGAAGGGGACGGGAACGAAGTAGGTGCTGCGCATCGCGGACGAACGTACCACAACGGGCATCGTTCCTTGCTATGGTCATCGCTTTCCCGCTTCAGAGCACGCGCAGATGATTCGACTCGCATCCATGGCCGTCTTGTTGGCACTGCTTTCCCCGAGTGCGGTGGCCTGTCCCATCACGGATGCAGCGGCAAGCGCGCAGGATGACGCCGCGAAGGTCGACTTCGTCAAAGACGTCCTGCCGATCTTCCGCGAGCGTTGCTTCGAATGTCACAGCGGGGACTCGGACGAAGGCGACCTGCTTCTCGACGACAAGACGAACGTCTTCGACGACGAGCGAAGCGACGCCGCCATCAAGCCCGGCTCGCCGAAGGAAAGTTCGATCTATCGCCGCATCGTGCTGCCTGCGGACGATTCGGACATCATGCCGGCGGAGGGCGATCCGTTGACGAAGGCGCAGATCGCGACCATCGAGCGATGGATTCGCGAAGGTGCGTCCTGGCCCGATGGCGCGGTGCAGCCGGTCGTGGCGAAGAAGCCGCCCGAGATCCTGCGCGTGCCCGAACTCGACGACGCGCAGACTGCCCTCGTGGACGCCGCTGTCAAGCGCGTGCGCACTGCTGGAGGAACCGCGACGAAGGTCGCGGCGACGAGTAACGCCTGGTACGTCAACATCGGTCTCCTCGGCAAGAAGCTCGACGACGCGCGGCTGGGTGAGCTGCTGGCGGGGCTGGAGCCTGCGCTGGTCTGGCTCAATCTCGGACGTACGGCGGTGTCCGACGAAGGCGCTTCGGTTCTCGCTGGCTTCGGCGAGCTGCGTCGTCTCCAGCTTCAGGGCACCGCGATCACGGACCGAGCGCTCGACTCGGTCGGCAAGCTCGCGAAGCTCGAATACCTCAACCTCTACGGTACGTCGATCACCGACGCTGGTCTCGAGCGTCTCGCGGGTCTGACCGCGTTGACACGTCTCTTCGTGTGGCAAACCAAGGTGACGGAAGCGGGTGCACGCAAGCTCGCGGAGGCGATTCCCGCCCTCGAGATCGACCTCGGCGCTTCGGCGCAAGATCTCGCCGCCGTGGCCAAACGCATCGAAGAGGCGAGTCGGCCCGTCAACGACCTGTGTCCGATCACGGGCAAGAAGGTCGATCCGAAGAAGACGTTCGCCTTCGAAGGCAAGACGATCGCGCTCTGCTGTAGCGACTGTCTGCAGAAGTTCGCGAAGGATCCGAAGAAGTGGTTCCCCAAGGTCGTCTTCCGCGATCCGAAGAGTGCCGCGACGACAGTCGATGCCGATGCGACGCCCGTGCTCCTCAATGCGAAGTGTCCGGTCTCGGGCGAGGCGGCGAACGCCGAGCACAGCATTCGAATCGGTGATGCAGCGATCGGTTTCTGCTGCGGCAAGTGCAAGGCGAAGTTCGAAGCCGAACTCGCGAAGCACCCCGAGGCCAAGGCGCGCTTCGTGGGCAAGTAGCGGCGCATCGGTTACGCTGGAGAAGCCCCACGTCCGTGATCGGAGAGTACTCGATGTCGAACGTGTCGTTCCTCTTGGTGCCGTTGGCGCTCTGTATGTCCCTCAACGCGCAAGGGCCGCGCCGCACGGACGCGCCACCGGAGCGCGAAACTGTGACGAAGGCTCGTATCGCTGCGCTCTTGTCCAAGGGGCGCGAGGTGCTCGTCACGGAGCGTCGCGAAGACGCCAAAGAGCGCGACCGCCTCGTGCTCGCGCTCTCCAAACTACGCGTGAACGTGCGTTGGAGTGGGGCGACTCCCGATCGCGTGGCACGCGATCTCGCCGCGCACGTCGGCGATGCCTGCGCATTCTTCGTGCGTAGCCGCGATGGCGCACGCGACTGGGAGTCCGTCGATCTTCAGCTCGACAAGCGCCCGCTCGTCCAAGCACTGTCGGTCATCGCCGCGGTCTCCAAGATCCGTTTCGTGTTCCGCAGTGGTGTCGTGCTCGTGGTACACGAAGCCGACGTGCGGCCCGAGCTCTTCCTCGAGACGTACGACCTGCGCATGCTCACGCGCAAGGTGCGGGACTACCCTGCACCCGAAGTCGGCGTGCCGACGGACCGCGAGCCCCAGGTCGAAGACACCGAAGAGCGCACGGCGTCGGGTTTCGACGCAGATCGCTTCGAGGAGCTGTTGCGCAGCTCGGTTCTGAAGGACAGCTGGGACAACGGCGCGACGATCCTGCGCAGCGGCGGGATCTTCTTCGTGCGCCAGACCGCGAGATCCGGAGCTTACTGCGGAAGTTCTCGCATTGAGCGGCGGCGACGCCGGAAGCGGGACATACGTGCCGGGCACGCATGCCCCGCATGGCCGCCGCTAGCGCCCGTACCGCACGAGGTAGTCCGCGAGGTCGAGTTTGCGGCGTGTGCTGTCCGAACTCATGTAGCGAATCTTGCCGAAGATCGGGCGCTCGGGGCCCCACGCGCGGTCGTAGCGGCCGAGGACCCAGAAGATGCCCGAGTAGGAGTTGGGGTTGCGACCGTCGACGG
>JAGQQW010000372.1 GCA_020426005.1 Planctomycetota bacterium
TTCGGCGAGGCTTTCGGGAGCTGCCGGGGCGGTGAAGGTGCCCGCTCGGTGCCTGCCTGAGTTTTTCAACACGCGGCTAGCCCGGATACATCGTCAACGCCCGCCCTACTGCTTCTCGTAGGCTCCGATGTCGTACGCCGCCCCCTGCGGCCGTGCGATTCCGAGGATGTCCGTCGTCGGTCCGAGCGTGTCCGCGGTATCGATCGCCGAGCTCCCGGTCTGCAGCTGCAAGCCGTCGTCCGAAGTGAGGTACCGATCGTCCGGTCCGTCCGGGTCAGCCAGAAGCGAGAAGAGCGGATCCGCCGTCAAACAATCGCGGTAGTTGACTCCTGCGCCGCCGACACTGGAGGCGACCACGACACAATGATCGAACGTCGTCGTGCCATCCGAGTAGATGTCGGGATTCGCGGTCGACGCGGTGTTGTTCCAGAAGATCGAGTTGTCGATGCGAATGGCGGAGTTGAGCGTGCGATACCAGCCGCCTCCCGTTGCCGCAGCGTTGGAGACGATCGTCGACGCGATGACGTCGACACCACCACCTTGATCGAGGATTCCACCGCCGTTACCCGTCGCGACATTGCCTGCGATGACCGTGTTTTCGATGGTCGTGACTCCACCCAGACGACAGTCGAGCCCGCCACCGCCTGCCGCCTGATTGTCGGCGACGACACAGGCACGCATCGTCAGGCTGCCCGCGAACGTCGACTGGTCGGCGACCCGGAGTCCGCCACCGAACGTGTTCGCCCGGTTCCCGTGGAAGACACAACGCTCGGCGACGATCGTCGCGCCTTCGACGGTCAGTCCACCGCCGTAGTCCGCGAGGTTCGTCGTGCAGGTGACGTCCGACAACGTCCCGCTTGCCGCCGCCATCGCGACGATGCCGCCACCGATGCCGGACGCGTCGTAGGCGTGGACGACGTGGACCCCGTCGAGAACGTTGCCCGTGCTCCCGATCCGCACGACGTGCTGCGTATTGTCACTCGTGTTCGTGAACCCGACGCTGTCCGCGTTGATGTCTCCCGAGAGAATCGTCTTGTGAGACACGATGTCCCGCTGGGAACGCAGTGCTTCGCTGCCCGCGAACCCTCCGTAGACGTGATCCCCGACCATGGCGAAGTAGTCCGTCACGGCAGTGCCCGGCGTGTAGGTGCCGGCAGCGACCCAGATGTCGTCGGTAGACGTCGCCGAGGCGAGAGCAGTTTGGAGCGTCGTGTAGGCATCGCTCCAGCTCGAGCCGTCGTTGCCGCCCGTTGCCGACGCATCGACGAAGACCACGCTCGTCGTATCGAGCGTGAAGGTCTTCGTGGCCGACGCGTTGCCCCCGATCGTCACCCGCACTTCGCTGGACGCCGCGAGCCCGCTCGGCACTTCGACCGTCAGCGCATTCGCCGTGGCCTGCAGGACGACCGCCGCAGTCGCATCGAACGTCACGATATTGGACGCAGGGGTTGTCGAGAAACCGGCGCCGAGGAGCGTGATCGTTCCACCCGCCACGCCCGAACTCGGCGAGAGGGACGCCAAGATCGGTTGGTGCGTCGTTTGGATCGAGTACGCGTGACTGTCCGTTCCGTAGGCGTTGGTTGCGGTGACGGTGAAGTTCGCGGTCTCGAGTCCGGTCGCGATACCGGCAACGATGCCCGTCGTTCCGTCGAGCGTGAATCCTGCTGGCAAACTCCCCGCAGAGATCGACCACGTGATCGGCGTCGTGCCCGTCGCCGTGATTCCTTGCACGTACGGCCACCCGATGCGCGCGTCGGGGAACACCGAAGGCGCCGTGATCGTCGGCCCGGTCGGCGTTGCCAACACGTCGAGGGTGTAGGCGCGGGTATCGCGGCCGATCGCGTTCGTCGCCGCGACTTGGAACGTCGCCGTTCCAGGTCCCGTGGGCGTACCGGAGATCACGCCGGTCGCCGCGACGAGGGTCAGTCCCGCAGGCAACGAGCCCGAGTGCACGGAGTACGAAATCGGGGACGAACCCGTTGCGGTGACCGTGCGCGTGTACGGCTGTCCAACCGTTGCATCCGGAAGCGGCGAAACTGGTCCCGTGATCGAAGGAAGCACGAAGACGTCGATCGTGCGCGTGACCGTGACACTGCCTACAGGGTTCGTCGCCGTGACCGAAAAGGACGACGCCGCCTGTGCCGTCGGCGTGCCCGAGATGCGGCCGTCCTGCCCCATCGTGAGTCCCGGCGGAAGCGTGCCGCTCGACACGATCATGACGATCGGAGCAGTCCCTTTGGCCGCGATCGTCACGTCGTACGCAGTCCCGACCACGCCGTCGCTGAGGGCAGCAGAACCGGCAAGCTCCGGCGCGAGCAAGCCATCGACGGCACCACTGCACGCCGCGAGGCAAACACCCAGCAGCGGGATGACGAGACGACTGCACTTCATCGAAGGGATATCGACGAAGATCGAGACGATCCCGGAGCGAGGCGCGATCCTCGCCTTGGGACGGGAGCGTCGTCGATTCGTTCGCAGCGCGTCAGCGCCCGGAGAATCGCTGCGCGAGAACCGCTGCACGCCGTAGTCGATCGGCTTCCGTCCTTGGCTCGATGGCCTCGTCACCCTCGAGTCCATAACGTCGGACGACCTCTTGCCATGCGGTACTGGATACCGCCTGTTCCGAGGCGCGCTTCCAGGCGTCCAATGCCGCATCGTCGTCGCGCCACCACTGCGGCTTCGGGCGCCGCTTCGGGACGCGCCGAGCCAGCAGTGGCAAGCGACGCGCTGGATCGACGCGCACCCACGGCTCCATTCGCGCCAGGAGACGCGTCTCGAAGAGCGGCACGACGCGATCGGCGAGTTCGAGGCTGAGGTCGGATTCGGCGAGGCGGAAGCGCGCCTCGATCGGGCGGTGGCGCACGAAGTCCTCGGCCCATGCCTCGCCGCGCTCCAGCGCGGACGCGAGGCGACGCGGATCCGGAACGGCGTGATCGACGGATGGGTCGATTCTCGGTGCGGAAAACGCCGGCTCGAGACGTGCATCGTCGAAGAGACGCGCAAACCCTCGATCCCGTCGCGCGACGACCGAGGGCAGCGACCTCACGTCGATGCCCAGGGCACGTAGCCGCTCGATACGAGCGATCGCTGCTTCGACACGCCCCGTCTCCGCGTCGCACGCGACGAGACCGGCCTCACGCAGTGCGTTGGCGCCGCCGTCCTCGATCGCACGTTCGAACGCCGACGCCGCGGTGCCGAATGCTCCCTTGGCGAGCGCGACCAAGCCTTGGCGATCGCCAATCGCGGCACGGATGCGTGCAGCCTCCCGATCGAGCAACAACGAATCGGGAACGAGGCGCATCGCATCGCGAATGCGCGCGTACGCGACATCGAGCTGGCCAGGATCGAGCACGGCACGCGCGAGGGCAACGCGAGCCTGGATACGCGCT
>JAGQQW010000373.1 GCA_020426005.1 Planctomycetota bacterium
CCTGACGCTCGCGAGCATGGTCCCCAACCCGCGGTACTACGCCCTCAACCGAGCACTGACGCTCCTGCGCGGCGGCGGTCAACTCACCGATCCTCCTCGGTCGTCGGCTGTGGAAGGAGACGCGTATCGGCGTGTTCCAGCACTCGGTCGACACGAGAGCGAAGCACGAGATGCAGCGTGGTGCGCGTCCGCGCGTGCACTTCGGCGACGACTGGATCAAGGAGTCCGTCGTCGAGATCTTCAAGGAGGACATCGCTCGGTTCCGCATCGTGCTCGCGGCGCCCGAGGACGAGGATTCGCTCGCGGCCGTCGATGCTGGGCGAGCGCCGAGTCTGCCTGCGCTGCGCTTGCACAACGGCACGGTCTACCGCTGGAATCGCGCGTGCTACGGCGTCCAGAACGGCATCGCGCACCTGCGTATCGAGAATCGCGTGCTCCCGGCAGGCCCGACCGTCATCGACGAGGTCGCGAATGCGGCGTTCTTCTTCGGCCTGATGGCCGGCTTCGCTGAGCGGACGCGCGACATCCGCGACCATCTCCGCTTCACGCACGTCAAGGACAACTTCTTGGCCGCCGCGCGTCACGGACTCAAGGCGCAGTTCACGTGGTTCGGTGGCGAAGAGGTGACGGCGCGCGACCTGATCCTCAAGTCGCTCTTGCCGATCGCGAGAGAAGGCCTTCAGCATGCCGGCCTCGACATGGGGGACGTCGATCGCTACCTCGGTGTGCTCGAAGCACGCGTCGCGAGCGGCCAGACAGGCGCTGCATGGAGCATGGCGAGCTTCGAGGCTCTCGAGGACGGCACGTCCGTCGAGGAGCGTTGCCGCACGTTGACGTCGGGAATGCTCTCCCGGCAATTGACGGGGAAGCCCATCCACGAATGGTCGCTCGTGGAGTCGGACGAAGCGACGGACTGGCGCGAGGGATTCCGTTCGGTCGGGCAGTTCATGAAGACCGAGCTCTTCACGGTTCGTCCCAACGACCTCGTGGACTTCGCCGCCGCGATGATGGATTGGGAGCACATCCGGCACGTGCCGGTCGAGGACGGAGAGGGCAGCCTCGTCGGCCTCGTGTCCCACCGAAGCTTGTTGCGGTTGATCGGCCGCGGCATGAACAAGGACAAGGCGATCGTCGTCGCAGAAATCATGAAACGAGATCCGCTCACCGTGACTCCAGAAACACCGAGCCTCGAAGCCATTCGACTGATGCGGGACCGCGGAGTGGGGTGTCTCCCGGTCGTCGACGAAGGCAAGCTTGTCGGCCTCGTCACGGCGAGCGACTTCCTCGACGCAGCCGTCAAGGTCTTCGAGCAACAACTCCGAGAAGTACGCGACGCCTGAGGAACGAGCCATGGCGGCGACGATGATGACCGGCGCTCCGCGAGAACAACGCATGCCGCGCGTGATCGGCACCTACGACACGGGCCGTGAGGGCACGACGTTCGTCGTTACGGGTGGAATCCATGGCAACGAGCCTGCGGGGCTCATTGCCGGGCGAAACGTGTTGCGCAAGCTCGCGCACGCGGGTGTACCGCTGCGCGGTTCCTTCCTCGTCCTCGCGGGCAACCTCGGTGCACTCGAGCAGAAGGTCCGCTATCGCGATCAAGACCTCAATCGATTGTGGACGCCGCGCTCCGTCGCGGATCTGCGTTCCCGAGAGCCGATGCTCGACACGCTCGAGCAGGCCGAACAACGCGAGCTCCTCGCCGAGATCGAGAAGGCGATCGAGCGTTCGGATGGGCGGTTCGCGCTCTTGGATCTGCATTCGAGTTCGGGTGATGGTGCTCCGTTCGTCTGCATGGGCGACACGCTGAGCAATCGCAAGATCGCGTTCGCCTTGCCCTTGCCGGTCATCCTCGGGCTCGAGGAAACCATCGATGGCGCATTGCTCGATTGGCTCTACGAGACGGGGCGTGTCGCGCTCGCGATCGAAGGCGGACGTCACGACGATGAAGAGACGGCCAAGAACCTCGAGGCTTCGGTGTGGTTGTCTCTCGTTGCGGCCGAGTGCCTGACTGCGGACGAGGTGCCCGCGTACGCAGAACACGAACGACAACTGACGTCGGCAGCGCGCGGCATCGCCCGGGTGCTCGAGATCCGTCACCGTGAAGTTCTCGAACCGACGGACCTGTTCCGCATGGAGCCAGGGTTCACGGGTTTCGACCGCGTCGAGCGGGGACAGCTTCTCGCCACGAAGAACGGCGCCGAGGTTCGGGCTACCGAACACGGGCGCATGCTGCTGCCTCTCTACCAAGGGCAGGGGAGCGACGGTTTCTTCATCGCGCGTCGCGTGCGGCGATTCTGGCTGCGGCTGTCGGCGGTCCTGCGGCGCATGCGCATGTCGCGTTTGCTGCCGTTGCTTCCGGGGATCTCCTGTCACCCGTCCATCCCCGATGCGTTCGTCGGGCGCTACGGCCGCCTGTTCGAGAATCTGAGCGTCAACTTCTTCCACTTGCTCGGATTCCGGCGCCGACGCCGCGATGGTGAGGTCGAGGTGTTCACCCGGCGGCGCGAGGGCTGACGAAGCGTTCTCATCGCTGCTTGTTGGGCTCGGTCAACACGCGTTGCGTTGCTGCAACGATCACGTGGGGCCGGTGCAACGATGTCGAGACGATCCGTGCCGTCGAGCGAGGCTTCGTCTGCCATGTCGATTCGCGCGGTGCGCGCTGCCATCGAACGAAGCGTTCCAAGCTCGGATTTCCCGCGTCGACGGATGGCTCTTTGGCATCCGGGTTGCTCAGGTCCAGGTGTCGTTCGCATGAGTGGGCGACCGTCGCGGGGGCCTCGAATCGATCCCCTCCTCCTCCCTCCCCCGGGGTCTCCGCGGCACCTTTCCTTCTCGAGGCGTTCGCGCTACTGCAACGCGAGTCGGATCAAGTGGTCCTCGTTTCCGACGGTGAACGCGCGAACGGCACCGCGACCGTCGAAGCAGAGCGCTTCGACCGTGTAGTCGCCAGGAGTGAGACCGATTTGCAGTCGGATGCGGCTGCGTTCGTCGGGAATGCGCATCTCTTCGAAGACGACGCTGCCTTTCGAGTCGCGGAACCGCAGCTCGGTCGGGCCGGCACGTTTGAGCTTGTTGAGGGCGCCGCCCACGAGGATCTCCGTGCGCACGATCGTTCCGCTCGCGAGGGTGCACGCGATGCGATGCAACGACCCCTTCGTGAGTGTCACGTCGTGTCGCTCAGCGACGCCACTCGATGCTGCAACGAACACGCGGTAGTCCCCGGGTGCGATCTTGCCGAGCAGGATGGTTCCGCGTTCGCGGGGCAACGAGCGACGCAAGATGAAGTCGCCGTTCTCGCGGAAGAGATCTGCCACGACATGTTCCTCATCGCGAGGCTCGAATTCGAGTTGGATGCTCGCAGGAGACTCGATTTCG
>JAGQQW010000374.1 GCA_020426005.1 Planctomycetota bacterium
GTGACCCAGCGGCCCTGGCAATCGATGCTGCGCGCACCGTTCGGAGCCGTGATGTCAGGACCGATCGAAGCGATCTTGCCGTCGATCAGCAGCACGTTGGTCTTGTCGACGACGCTCTTGCCGTCGAAGACGTGTGCACCCTGCAAGAACACCGCCGGGACTTCGGCGGCTGCCTGACCGATGGCCACGGTCGTTACGAGCGTCACGGCCGCGGCGACGGCCAAGGGCCCTGGGATCGTTCGAGGGAGCTTCATCGTGCGTCGTTCTCCGTGCTGGTGGACTCGGCGTCGCTCTGCGCGGCGATCGCTTTGGCTTCGAAGACGATCTTCCCGTCCTGAACGACGAGAAGAATGCGGGAACGCAGATCCCAGGGTTCGCCGGACCACACGATCAGGTCGCCGTCGCGACCGATCTGCAGACTGCCCACGCGGTCGCTCCTACCGGCGATCGATGCCGGTGTCGTCGTCACCGAAGCGAGGGCCGTCTTCGGTGTGACGCCTTCCCGCACGGCGAGTGCGAGGCTCGTCTGCAGGGACGACATCGCGCGCTCGTCGATCGACTCGCCCGTGAACGCGAACGGAATGCGCTTGCTCTCGAGCAGCACAGGCAGGTCCATCGCTTTGCGCGACGCGTCGAGGCCGAGAGGCGGCAACAGGATCGGTGTTCGGTTCTGCGCGAGTTCGTCGATGCATTCGGCTGCATCGTCGGCGCCGATCAGGCAGCCTTGGAGTTGCCAGCTCGACAGGAGTTCGAGGGCACCGAGGATCTCTCGACGCTCCCGTGCCGCGATCGCGACCCGGCGTGCACCACCGATCGTGGACACGAGGACGCGTTGCGTGGGCGTAAGGGTCGAGCCAGGCTTGCCCTCGAGCGACGTGTACCCCTCGCGAACGAGTTCGAGTGCGCCGAGCAAGCTCGTCGGGCGTCGATCGCGCTGGATCGCTTCCGCGGCGAGCGAGAACTTGACGTAGGCATCCGAGTCGGTCGCGGACGCTACGGAAGCCGACTTGACGAATGCGCTCTGGCCCGCGCCGACGTTTTCGTTGCCGCCCGCGACGATCGCGCTCGTCACACCACGCTGACGGAGTGTCTTCCAGCGCGCCGACCACGGGTCGTACGCGAAGAGTGCGGACAACTCCGGCGTGAAGCTCTCGGCTCGCTCCCCGACACCGTCGCTCTGCAGTGGGGCACGGTGCGCATCGACGAAGCCCGCCGTGATGACACCGCCCGGAAACGAGCGAAGCGTGTTCTCGCGCTTGTCATCGATCTTCTGGCCGTCACGAACCGAGGCGACCTTGCCTCGCGTGATCTCGATCGCGACGTTGTCCGCCGGACGCTCCGGGCTGATCCAAGCCTTGCTCGCTCGGATCGTCAGCACGTCTTGACGGGCAAAGAGTTGCGGCGCGAGCGTGAGGCAACCGAGCAGGCAGGGAAGGAGCTTGGTGGTCATCGTTCTCTTCTTCGGTGTCACGTTATTTGTCCTCGCTCGCGGCGTCGCCGCCCTTGCCCAACTCCCGCACGCGGCGTCCGCGCACGAGAAGCACGGGATTGCTCGTGGTGGCGAGTGGGTCGCCCGACCACACGACGATTCCCGTGTCGACAGGTTCGTCCCCGACGCCGGCGGCGTCGATGCCGCCGCGCGTGAGTGCCTGCAGCGCATCCCGTTCGCGCATGCCGAATGCGACCGCGCGCGCGGCGTGGAACGGCAGGCCGCGACCACTCGTCGTTCCGGCGCTGCCGAACGCGACGGCGATCCCTTCGTCACTGAGTGCCTTCGCGGAGGCCGCGAGGTGCTCGGGCATCGTGTCGAAGCCTGTCTCCGGCAGGTCTTCGGGCCGCAGCACGACGAGGGCGTCGATGGTGCGGAGTTCCTTGGCGACCTTGTAGGCCTCGGTGCCGCCGAGGATCGTCACGCGGTCGATGCCCTCCTCTTCGAGAAGATCGACCAGGGCGCGAATCTCTTCGGCCCGGTGCACCTCGACGCGCAGAGTTTCCTTGCCGGCGAGCACGCGGAGCATCGACTCCTTGGCCGGGTCGACGTCGGGCTCTTTCGGGCGATTGGGCTTGGCAGGAGCCTTCTTGGCGTCCTTGTCGTCCTTCTTCTCTTCCTTCGCGTCGCCGCCTTCCTTCTTCTCGGCTTCGTCGCGCGCCTTCATTTGGGCCTCGATGTTCGCCCGGATGCGATCGCGCATCGCCGGCGGCACCCGTTCGAGCATCTTCTCGAGCTCTTCCTTCGTCCGCGGCAGTCGACCACCGCGCGAGCGCGGCGCACGCTGCGGCTTGCTTTCCTCGACCTTCTCACCCTTCTTGAGCGGGTTCTTCTTGTAGTAGTCGAGGAACTCCTTGCGCTTCTTCTCGAACTCCGCGACGTCCTTCTTGTGCTTCTCCTTGGCCTCGTCGTACTTGCGAGCCGCTTCGAGCGCACCCTGCAGTCCTTTGACGACGTTCGCTCTCGTGAGGCTCGTGCCGCGCGTCTTCGGCGACGAAAGGCGCCACTGACCAGCGCCGTCGGCGAGCACGGTCGGTGTCCGCGTCGTCAGCGTGACGACCGCGCCACTGCCACTCGCTTGCGATTCGGCATTGGCGGGCACGAAGAGCGTCGTGATCCCCGCCTTCTGGAGCAGCTCGTCCGCTCCTTCTTGCCACGTCTCGAGTCCGTCTTTGGCGGGCGCCGTGGCATCCGCACTGCGGTCTGCGAGATCCCCGGGGTTGCGGAACCAACGACTGTCCGCATCGACGAACCCCGGTGTCGCGACACATCCCGGATGGTCCTTGGTGTAGTCGAGCAGACGAGCCTTGAGCTCGTTCTGGGGAATCTCGACGGGTTCGTTCGGCTCCTTCACGATGCCGAGGACGACGCCGTCCTTGTAGACCAGCCAATGACCCTTGCCGTCGACGTAGGTCGATTCGCTGCCGCCGACTCCCGGCGCGAAGAGCTTGCTCGCGCGCACGAGCGTCACGGCGCGATCCCGCAGCAGGGCGCCGAGGTCGAGCTTGCTCGGGCTCGCGGTCGTCGTCTCCTGAGTCGAACTCTTCGGAGGCGTCGTTGCCGGACCTTGGCTGGAGAGCAGCTCTGGCGAGAGAGTCGAGAGGGCCGACACGAGGGCGGCCAGTACTGTCCTGTTCATGGCGTTCGGTTGGCGGTCGCGCGGAGGAGGGGGGTCCTAAGACGTTTCTTACGGAGAGCCGGCGCTTCGCTCGAACGCGAATTCGCCGGGTTTGACCAAGAGCCGTCCACGGGGCACCGAGGCGTGCATCGGGGCAGCATCCAGGTCGCCCTGGGGAGGGGCAACGGGAATCGGGACGGGGCACGTGCCCGGCTGGCATCATCCAACGGTTCGGATGGCC
>JAGQQW010000375.1 GCA_020426005.1 Planctomycetota bacterium
CTGGAGGAGGTGCGCTTTGGCTGAGTGCACCAACTGCGGACGGCCACGCTACCCCGACTCGTGGCGCTACTGCTCCACCTGCACGCCGCGCCGCTCGGACTACTTCGCGGCCGATGACCCGATGTTGCCGCTCGTAGCCGGTGGACAGGGGCGTCACCCCGAGGACGTGACAGATGCAGCGATGGCCCTGCGCGATCTCGCGCTGATGCTGGCCGGCGGCATCGGGGCCCTGCTGGTCGTGTGGATGGTGTGGAGGGCTGTGGCATGAGGCTCCGCACCTGGAACGACCTCGGCCTGGCGCTGTGGCGCGGGCTCGAGCGACTGGCCGTGGCTGTCGGGCTGGCGATCTGTGCGGTCGCGGTGGGGATGGGGGTTTGGGAGGTGGTGGCATGAGCTACGAGCAATTCTTGCAGGCGAAGGCCCGCGTCGTCGAAGACTGCGGCTTCGGGGTCGATCAGACCGCGATCAGCCCCGCGCTCTTCCCCTTCCAGCAGGACATCGTCCGATGGGCATTGCGGCGTGGTCGTGCGGCCATCTTCGCGGACACCGGGCTCGGTAAGACCCGGATGCAGCTCGAATGGGCTCGGCACGTCCACGAGCACACAGGCAAGCCCGTGCTGATCCTGGCACCGCTTGCAGTCTCGTCGCAGACCGCAGCCGAGGGCACGTCGATCGGGATCCATGTCACGGTCTGTCAGACGCAGTCCGACGCCACGGACGGGATCAACATCACCAACTACGAGAGGCTTGGCGGGTTCGACCCCGACGAGTTCGGTGCGGTGGTTCTCGACGAGTCGTCGATCCTGAAGAACTTCACCGGCAAGACCCGCAACGCGCTGATCGAGTCGTTCGCCAAGACGCCGTTTCGGTTGTGCTGCACGGCGACTCCGGCACCGAACGACTACACCGAACTCGGTAACCACGCCGAGTTCCTGAGCGTCATGTCGCGCGTCGAGATGTTGTCGATGTTCTTCGTGCACGACGGAGGATCGACGCAGGACTGGCGGCTCAAGGGGCACGCCGTCGGCAAGTTCTGGGACTGGCTCTGCCGGTGGGGCGTTGTCATCCGGTCGCCTTCCGACATCGGATACGACGGAAGCGCCTTCGTCCTTCCCAAGCTGACGATCACCGACGACGTGGTCGGGGACATCAAGCCGAGCGGAATGTTGTTTCACGACGCCGCAGGAATGGACCTGCAAGCGCGGCGGCGCGCGCGGAAAGACAGCCTCGATGAGCGGGTGCTACGGACCGCGGAGATGGTCAACGGTTCGGATGATCCGTGGATCGTCTGGTGTCACCTGAATGCTGAGTCCTCCGCGCTCGCGGCGTCGATCCCGGATGCCGTCGAAGTGCACGGCTCGATGAGCCCGGAGTCGAAGGCCGAGGCCATGCTTGCGTTCGCCGCTGGCGAGATCCGCGTCCTTGTCACCAAGCCATCCATCGCCGGTTTCGGCATGAACTGGCAACACTGCGCCCGTATGGCCTTCTGCGGGATGTCGGACTCCTTCGAGGAGTTCTATCAGGCGGTCCGCCGCTGCTGGCGATTCGGGCAGACCCGCGAGGTCGAGTGCCACATCGTCGTCAGCGAGGCCGAGACCGTGATCGTCGACAACGTGCGCTCGAAGGAGTCCAGGGCCGAGCGCATGGCCGAGGAAGTGGCAGCCCTGACGAGGACCGGAACCATGCGAGCGATCAAGGGGTCTAGCTTGACCAGGAACGACTACGAACGCGACGTTGCCGAGGGCGACGGGTGGACTCTGCACCTCGGGGATTCCGTTGAGGTGGTCGGCGAGATGGAATCGGACAGCATCGGCTACTCGGTGTTCTCCCCGCCGTTCGCGTCGCTCTACACCTACTCGGCGAGCGACCGGGACATGGGCAACTGTGCAGACGCGGAAGAGTTTGCGCGGCACTTCCAGTTCCTCATCCGGGAGCTTCTGCGGGTCACCAAGCCCGGAAGGCTGTGCTCGTTCCACTGCATGAACCTGCCGACCAGCAAGGCGCGGGACGGTTTCATCGGGATCAGCGACTTCCGCGGCCAGCTCATCCGAGCGTTCCAAGACGAGGGATGGATCTACCACTCCGAGGTGGTGATCTGGAAGGATCCGGTGACTGCGATGCAGCGCACGAAGGCGCTTGGGCTTCTCCACAAGCAGATCAAGAAGGACTCCACGATGAGCCGGCAGGGGATCCCCGACTACGTCGTGACGATGCGGAAGCCGGGCGAGAACCCGGACCGCGTCACCAACACCAACGAGACGTTCCCGGTCGACGACTGGCAGCAATACGCCTCGCCGGTCTGGATGGACATCAACCCGTCCGACACGCTGCAAGGCACCAGCGCCCGCGAGGACGAGGACGAGAGGCACATCTGCCCGCTCCAGCTCGAAGTCATTCGCAGGTGTCTGCGACTCTGGACGAGGGAAGGCGACCTCGTGCTTTCGCCGTTCGCTGGCATCGGGTCAGAGGGGTTTGAGGCCGTCCGGAACGAGCGCCGGTTCGTTGGGGTCGAACTCAAGCGGAGCTACTGGGAGCAGGCGGTCCGGAACCTCGAACGCGCGGCCATCGAGTCGCGCCAAGGGAGGCTGTTCGCCTGATGGCCATGCACTGGTTCAAGCTCTACGGGACCGACTACCTCGGAGACCCGGACGTGCGGGAGCTTTCGATGGCCGAGCGCGGCGCACTGGTGAGCCTCTGGGCCGCCTGCTGCGCTCGCGGCGGATCGCTCCCGGACGACATGCAGCGCGTGTCGCGGATGTCCGACGTGCCTGTCGAGGACTGCGAGACCTTGGTCCCGAGGTTCTTCGAGCAGCGGAAGGATGGCGAGTGGGAATCGCCTCGGATGCTGCGCGAGTGGAGCAAGTCAGACGCGAAGGTAAAGTCTGGTCGCGCAGGAGGTAAGGCGAGATCCCAAGCACCTGCTAGGGGTTCTGCTTCAAGCAAACCGCAAGCACCTGCTAGGGATTTGCTACCAAGCAAACCGCAAGCAGCCGCTAGGGGGTTTGCTTCAAGCAAAACGCAAGCCTCAGAAGCCAGAAGCCAGAAGCCAGTACCAGAACCAGAACCAACCCGCCGCCCATCCGACCATCCAACCGGTACGGCGGATGCTCCGCCACCGACCACGATGGATGGATGGCCGGCCGGCCGGGAGGTTGTTCTCTCTCAGGAGGAACACCCGGCCGCATCCGACCCAAGCGAGGCACCCGGCCGCATCCTGAGCATGGCGAGGCGCAGGGCTGGCCCGTCAAGCCCTGTGAAGGCCGGCAGGATCGCCGCTGAGTCCGTCGCCGGGCTTGGGCGTCTCCTGGCAGGGGGTGCGTCGTGAATCGCTCTGA
>JAGQQW010000376.1 GCA_020426005.1 Planctomycetota bacterium
TTGTGTTGCGATGCGCCGAGTAGGTAGATACCGATCGCGTTCTCGGGACAGGACAGGATCGTGAGCGCGTAGTCGAGCGCACCGACGAAGGGCACCGTGTTCGCGTACGACGTGAGCCGAGGGATCCCGCGAGAACCTCGACATCCGACGCCGATGTTCCCGGTCCAGGCCGGGAAGAGCACCTTCTGGAACTCGCCGTCGTCGATGTCTCGAGTACTGACCGCATAGCGCAAGATCGTGAGACCGTACTCGGGCAGCACATACAGTCGCTGACCACCCGCACCTGCACACCAAAACATGTCGATGCCGCCAGGTGTCGTCGGCGACGGGCCGTAGAATCCAACGCGGTACCCTGGATTGGTCGACGAGACCTTCAAACATTCGGCGAGGAGATCCGAAGGGATCAACTGCTTCCCATTGGCAAAGCCGCGATTGCGCAAGAACTCGCCGAACTTCATCAGCTCGGGCGCAGTCAACGCCGCTCCACTCGGAAACTGCGGTTGCCCCTTGAGCGCATCGATCCACGCCGAAACACGAATGCCGATCGGAGCGAGCAACGCCGTCTGCAAGTAGTCGGTCACCGTCTGATTGCGTGAAGCGAGCTTGCGCTCGAGAGCGGCCCCGAACGCTTGATACGGATTGGGACCGTATTGGAATCGCACTCCAGGCGGTACGGTTGCCGCCGCGCGCACGGCCTCGGCATAGGTCGGCACAATGAAGCTCGTCCCACCATCGAGCCCACTCGACATGCTCAGCAAGTCGCGATACGTGATCTTCGACTTGTTGTTGTCGCCCTTCCACTCGGTCAACGAGTCCGCCACGAGTTCGTCGAAATCGCGAATCAAGCCATCGCGAACCGCACACGCGGCAAGCACACTCGCGAAGGACTTCGTGATGCTCGCGATGGCGAAACCCGTGTCGCGCGTGACTCCACCCGCATACTGTTCGAACAGTAGCTTGCCGTCTTCATAGACGACGAGAGCACGACCATCGCGGGCCTCCGACCACCAGGCGGCGGATGCCGGAGCGACGAGCTGTGATGTGGCACCTGTCGCAAGCGACGCACAGGTTGCAACGAAAAGGAGAGACCATCGAACGGAACGCATACTCGGGATGCTACGGAGCACGGACCCGTCTTCACCAAACCAACTGGTCCTCCGCATGGCGTCGAACTGTCTCGCACCCTGCTACTCTTCATGCCACGGGGACATGGGCGAAACCGTGCCTGCAAGCCAATCGGACATTGTGAAGGATTGCCACTGATCAGCACCCCGCGCTGGCTCTCGCTTGGGCACAATGGGCACACCTCGACCTCACGGCGCCTTCTCGGTTTCAACAGCCCCAC
Organism: Planctomycetota bacterium; assembly: GCA_020426005.1. GTDB lineage: Bacteria > Planctomycetota > UBA1135 > UBA1135 > JACKHW01. The sequence goes on from JAGQQW010000376.1 coordinate 1,346, forward strand.
ATGGCCAACGACGGCTTCTTCGATCCTGCGAAAACTGCTCGAAGGGGTTCGCTCGTACCGCCTGATCTCGATGACCAACGTCTCGGTCGAACCGAGGACATCACACGAACTGCGAATCGGTTCAGGAAGCGGACGGAACTTCGCACCGTCGGTGAATATTCGATCATCGAGAGTGTGGGGTCCGGCGCGATGGGGCGAGTCTTCAGTGCGCGCGCACCTTCTGGAGAACTCGTCGCCGTCAAGCTCCTTCGATGGATGATCCAGAACGAAGACACCGAACGACGCTTCCGTCGCGAAGTCGAATCGCTCGAGCGTGTCGAACATCCGACGATCGCGCGAATCCTCGACAATGGCTGGGATGGCGACGTGCCCTACCACGTCACCGAATTCGTGCACGGCGCCAACCTCCTCGAGCATGTCCGGGAGCGCGACATGCCCCGACAAGAGCGTCTCGCGCTCCTTCTCCGAATTGCGCGCGGGATCGCACATGCGCACGAGAGGGGTGTCGTGCATCGCGACCTCAAGCCTTCGAACATTCTCGTGCAACGAGATGGTCAACCGAAAGTCGTCGACTTCGGTATCGCGATGCAGTTTTGTCACGACGAGGAGTCCGACGACGCCAACCAGCACTTGACCGATTCACGTCAGGTGCTCGGAACGCCGGGATACATGGCTCCCGAGCAGGCCATCTGTCACCGAAGCGGCATCGGCCCCTGGACCGACGTGTATGCACTCGGCGTGTTGCTCTACGAACTCGTCTCGGGCAAGCGACCGCATGACACGCGAGAGCTTTGTCCTACGCAAGGTGCGCAACTGATCGCCAAACACGAGCCCATATCGCTGGACAGACTCGCAGCTGTTCCACCGGCTCTTGGAGCAGTCGCCGCGAAAGCCGTGGCTCGCGTGGCCTCGCAACGCTACCAAAACGCCGGAGACTTCGCTGCGGACCTCGCGCGATACCTTGACGGCAAACCCGTCGACGCGCGACTGCCGAGCTTTCCGACACGTGTATGGCGCAAGGTTCGCCAGAACAGAATCGTCGCGTCGCTGTGTGCGCTCCTGGCGCTCTGTGGCTTGGCGTTGACTTGGGCAATCGCATCCGAACGGGCGGCTCGATCCGCACAGCACGAACGAGAGGCTCTTCACGACGACGCGATCGACACTGCGCATGCCGGATACGAAGCAATCCGCGAACTCGTGAAGCGCATGCCGACGGGGAATGCGATCGACGTCGTACGCAGCTTTCTCGTCCGCACCGAACCGCTCGCGGCTCCGGGTTCGGTGCCGCGCATCGATCGGATACGAGCTCGACTTCAAGGGGATCTCGCGGCGCTTCTCGTGCGAGAGAAACGCATCGACGAAGCCCTTCCGCTACGTCAGCGAGCTCTCGACTATTGGCAGCAGACTTGCGCCACCGATCCTAGCGATGCTCACCGATCCCGGCTGTCGATCGCGCTCGTCGAGTGGGGCGACCTCGAACTCGCGAGAGGTCACCGAGACCTGGCAAGGGACTTCTACGAACGTGCACTCGAGATCGACGTGTCACTCGCGAAGAAGAACGCCGAGTCTCGCTCGTTCCGCGACAACTTGATCTGGAGCTACATTCGATTCGGCGATCTCGCGTGTGACGCCAACGATTACGGAGTTGCCGCCAAGCACTACCTCGACGCTCATTCCGAGGCGCGCGCGCTCGCTGCGGCGCGACCGAACTGCGCTGCGACGCTGTGGAGTCTCGCGAACTCGCACCAGCGCCTCGCGAAGTTGACTTGTTGTGAATCATCTCTCGAGGATCTGTTCGCTCACCACCTCAGTCGAGCCATGGATGCGCTGCGACGCCATCGCGAGCGAACCGTCTACTCCGAAGACAAACTCAAGGCGATCGCTTGGATCACCTTTGAGTATTCCATTCTGTTGTGCGA
>JAGQQW010000377.1 GCA_020426005.1 Planctomycetota bacterium
GACGACCCGGGTTCGCGACCTCACGGAGGCCGAGATCGCGGCGCTGCGCTCGCAGGTCGCGAGGTTCACGGTGGAGGGCGACCTGCGCCGCGAGAATGCCATGGGCATCAAGCGCCTCATGGACCTCGGCTGCTACCGCTGGCTGCGCCATCGGCGCGGCCTGCCGGTGCGAGGCCAGCGTACCCGTACGAACGCTCGGACCCGGAAGGGTCCGCGGCGTGCCGTGACCAAGAAGAAGAAGAAGTAGCCAGCTTCGCGCTGAAGAGGACCCAGAATGGCCAAGTACTCGGCGACCAAGGGCGGCAAGAAGAAGGCCCGGAAGAACATCCAGTCCGGGATCGCCCACATCCAGGCGACGTTCAACAACACGATCATCACCGTGACGGACACCAACGGCGAGACGCTCGCCTGGAGTTCGGCCGGCGCGATCGGCTACAAGGGTTCGCGCAAGTCGACGCCGTTCGCTGCGCAGCGCGCCGCCGAAAAGGTCGCGGATGCCGTCAAGAAGATGGGCGTCCACGAGATCGACGTGAAGGTCAAGGGCCCGGGATCGGGTCGCGAGTCGGCGATTCGCTCGCTCAGCACGTCGGGTCTCAACGTCAAAGTCATCGAGGACGTGACTCCGTTGCCGCACAACGGTTGCCGTCCTCCCAAGCGTCGTCGTGTCTGACTCGATCGAGTCGGTCCTCTCGTCGACGTTCTCGTCATTCGAACAAACCAACGATCAATCACCGAGGCTTCGCCTGAATGGCTCGATTCTGCGGTAGTGTCTGCAAGCTGTGTCGTCGGGAGGGGATGAAGCTCTTCCTCAAGGGCCAGCGTTGTTTCTCCGAGAAGTGCGCAATCAATCGCCGGAACTATCCGCCTGGGGTCCACACGCGGCCGCCCAGGAAGAACTCGGAGTATTGCCTCCAGCTTCGTGAGAAGCAGAAGGCCAAGCGCATCTATGGTGTGCTCGACCGTTCGTTCATGAACATGTTCCGCAAGGCGGAGCGGCAGAAGGGCAACACCGGTGAGAACCTGCTGACCCTTCTCGAGCGTCGCCTCGACAACGTCGTGCTCATGCTCGGTCTCGCACAGTCGCGGTATCACGCGCGCCAGATCGTGGCTCACGGGCACGTGACCGTGAACGGCCGCAAGATGTCGATCCCGAGCTACCTGGTGGGTCCGGGCGACGAAATTCGCATTCGCGATCGCGAAGGCATCAAGAAGGTTGCGGGCGACGCCATCGAGCTCAACAAGGGGCAACCCGTCCCGGAGTGGCTCGAAGCCGATCCGGCGCAGCTGCGTGGCAAGGTCGTGCAGTTGCCGACGCGCAGTGATGTTCCCCACCCGATCAACGAGCAGCTCATCGTCGAGCTTTGTTCCAAGTAACACGAGGAGCTCCGACCCATGAGAATCCGCTGGCGTGATTTCGAACTGCCGAGCCGAGTCGAGCTCGACAGGAACGTTTCGACCGAGACCTACGGACGCTTCTACATCGAGCCGTTCCAACGCGGTTTCGGTACGACGATCGGCAACGGCTTGCGCCGTGTGCTCCTGTCGTCGATCCAGGGTGCCGCGCTCGTGTCGGTCAAGATCGAGGGCGTCCTGCACGAGTTCTCGACGATCGATGGCGTCTACGAGGACATGACGAACGTCATCCTCAACCTCAAGAAGCTGCGCCTCAACGTCGAGAGCCAGGACTCGGTCGAGATGATGATCGACGTGGACCGCAAGGGTGAGATCACCGCGGCGGACATCGATCACCCGGCGGGCGTCAAGATCATCAACCCGGACCTCAAGATCTGCACGCTGACGGACAACGTGCGTTTCGTCGCGACTCTCGTCGCACGTCGCGGTCGCGGATACCTGACGGCCGAAGAGAACATCGTCGACGGCCAGGAACTCGGGACGATCCCGATCGATTCGCTGTTCAGTCCGGTCTATCGCGTTCGCTACGCCGTCGAGGCCACGCGTCTCGGCAAGGACACGAACTACGACCGACTGGTCCTCGAGATCTGGACCGACGGCACGATCAATCCCGAGATGGCGCTCGTCGAGGCGAGCAAGATCTATCGCAAGCACCTCAACCCCTTCGTGCAGTACTTCGAACTGCAGCAAGAGGCCGAGGCCGAAGCGATCACGCTCGACGTGCCGACGCAAGAAGCCGGGCAGAGTTCGGAACTCGATCAGGTGCTCGATCAGAGCCTCGATCGCCTGAACCTCAGTGTCCGCGCCAAGAACTGCCTCGATTCCGAGAACATCATGACGGTGCGCGAACTCGTGTCTTTGACCGAGGCCGAACTGCTCAAGGTGCGCAACTTCGGCAAGACCTCCCTCAAAGAGGTCAAGGTCAAGCTTTCGGAGATGGGCCTCGGTCTCGGCATGCAAGTGCCGCCCAAGATCAACGCATAATCCTTCGCCCTTCGAACCATGAGACACCGCAAGGCTGGCAACAAACTCGGTCGCACGACCGAACACCGGATCGCGATGCGACGCAACATGATGGCGTCGCTGTTCGATCACGAGCGCATCGTCACGACCGTCGAGAAGGCGAAGGCCGTCCGGCCCTACGCCGAAAAGCTGATCACGCTCTCCAAGGTCAAGAACCTGCACAACATCCGTCGTGCGATGGCGATCCTGCAGGACGAGACGATGGTCAAGAAGCTCTTCGACGAGCTCGGACCGCGCTACAACGATCGTCCAGGCGGCTACACGCGCGTCTTGCGCCTGCCGAAGCGCCGTCTTGGTGACAACGCATCGCAGGCGATCTTCGAGCTCGTGGGCAACAACGTCCTCGATCAGCAGATCGCCGCCGCCGAAGCAGCGGCAGCCGAGATCGAAGACGACGACGACGACGACGACGAAGAGTAGGGGCCGCAGAGTAGGGGCCGCAGAGTAGGGACCGAAGAGTAGGGACCGCAGAGTAGGCTCGCGGTCGCCCGCGCGATCCCTTCATAGATCGCGCGAGGTCTGCCCCCCGCAATGGCGCGTGGTCGAGTCGTTCGACGCGGTCAGCGTTGGCAGCTGCCACGCTGACGGTCCATCGGGCTTGCGTCGAAGGAAACGCGCATCGTGTCCACGTAGCCAGGCGTGCAGCATGCTCGTCATGGACTTCGTTCTCTCGGGCTCCTCGCTCGCCAGATCGCGCGTCTCGCCCGGATCCTTGGCGAGGTCGAACAGATGCAGGCGACCATCTTCGTAGCGTTGGATGAGCTTCCAA
>JAGQQW010000378.1 GCA_020426005.1 Planctomycetota bacterium
GAGGGGCTCGCAGAACTCGCTCTCGGTGGAACCGCGGTCGGTACCGGACTCAACAGTCACCCCGATTTTCCGCGGCTCGCGATCGCCGAGATGGTGAAGGAGACGGGCTTGCCCTTCCGCGAAGCGCCGGATCGCTTCGAGGCGCTCGGCGCGCGGGATGCTTGCGTGCACGCGAGTGGCGTGCTCCGCACCATCGCGGTCTCCCTCACGCGCATCGCCCACGACGTGCGTCAGCTCGGTTCGGGACCGCGCTGCGGGATTGCAGAACTCAAGCTTCCCGCCGTGGCACCAGGGAGTTCGATCATGCCTGGCAAGGTCAATCCCGTGATGAGCGAAGCGCTGATCCAGGCGAGTGCATGGGTCATCGGGAATGATGTCGCGTGTGCGCTCGGCGGTGTCGGTGGCCTGGGTTCGAACTACGAACTCAACACGATGAAGCCGCTTTTCGCGTTCAACCTCCTCGAGTCGATTCGAGTCCTCGCGGGCGCGGTGCGTGCGTTCACCGAGAAGTGCGTGCGTGGCATCGAGGTCGATCGCGAGCGGGCGACCGAACTCGTCGAACGAAGCCTGATGAACGTGACCAAGCTCGCGCCCGTCGTCGGGTACGACGAGGCCGCTCGCATCGCGAAGGACGCGTACAAGACCGGGCGTAGTCTCAAGCAGGTCGTCTTGTCCGAGGGGTTGCTTCCCGAACAACAGCTCGACGAACTCCTCGATCCGACACACATGCTCGGTCCGTCGTCATGAGCGCTTTGCCGCCGTTCGGCACGCCCGAATGGCTCGACGCGGGAACGCACCGAGCGAATGGCGTCGCGCCGGTGACGCCGCACGTCTCGCGTACGACGACGTGGGACTTCGCGGATCGAGCTGCCGTGCGCGCCGCGATGTTCGATGCGTCGCCGGGCACCTTCTACCCGCGATACGGACATCCGGGCATCATCGCTCTCGAAGCGGAGATGGCGGTTCTGGAGCGTGCCGAGGCGAGCCTCGCGTTCGCGTCCGGGATGGCGGCAATCGCTGCCGTGCCCCACGCGTTGCTCGGGCGCGGCGAAGGCTATGCGTACGCCGCCGCGTGCTACGGAGGCACACATGCACTCGGGCGCGACCTGGCGCGTTTCGGCTTTTCCTCGTATCGATTCGACGCGTTCTCGCTCAGCGATCTCGATCGTGTGCTCGATCAAGGCGTGCGCGTCGTGCACGTCGAGTCTCCGGTCAATCCCACCGGACGCGTCGTCGACCTCGAGGCCACCGTCGCGCGCGTCGCGGGTCGCGCGGTCGTGTGCTGTGACGGCACCTTGCTGCCGCCACCGTTGCAACGACCACTCGAGATGGGCGTCGATCTCGTCGTCCACAGCGCGACGAAGTTCCTAGGCGGACACAGCGACATCCTCGCGGGCATCGTGTCGGGCAAGCGCGAACTCGTTACCCGTCTCGAGAAGTGGCGGCGCCTGAGTGGCGGTCTGCTCGCTCCCGACGACGCGTGGCTTCTCCGAAGATCGCTCGCCACGGTCGAACTCCGCGCACGCGCCGAGAACGAGACCGCGCGCATGGTTGCCGAGTGGCTCGCGAACGACGCGCGCGTCGAGCGCGTGCACTATCCGTTGGACCGTGAATTCGGCGGTGCGCTCGTGACCTTCGAGCCTCGCGGGGGCGAAGAAGCGATGACGCGGACCTACGATTCGTTGCGGCGTATCCGGCGAGCGGTTTCTCTCGGCGGAGTCGAGTCGCTCGCGTCGATTCCCATCGACACGAGTCACGTCGCTTATGGGGACGACGAGTTCGAGAAGCTCGGTTTCGGCCGGCACGCGATCCGGCTCTCGGTGGGGCTCGAGCCGTTCGAAGTCCTCCGGGACGACCTCGATCAGGCTTTGCATGAGTTTTGATTCCGTGCCAGTCGGCGCGTAGAACCCTGCGCGTGAACTTTTGGTTGCAACGATGGGCGGACGGTCGGACGGCTTGGCACCAGCATGCGGGCAGTTCCGCCCTGCGGCGGCATTGGCGATTGCGTCGCGGGTCGGTCCTCGTGCCGCTCTGCGGTAAGTCGGTCGATCTGCGTTGGTTGGCCGAACATGGTCACTCGGTCGTCGGCGTCGAACTCGCGGAGCAGGGCATCCGGGCGTTCTTCGAAGAGCAGGGGCTCGAGTTCGAGGAGCGTGGGGCGTCGTTCGTCGCGACCGAGTTGCCGATCACGATCCACTACGGGGACTACTTCGAGTTCGAGGGCGTTCAGTGTGATGCGCTCTACGATCGAGCGGCACTGATCGCGCTTCCGCCGGATCGCCGAGCGGCTTACGTCGAACACACGAACTCGCTCCTGGCTCCCGACGCGGAGCGGTTCGTCATCACGCTCGAATACGATGAGACCCGCGCCGAAGGGCCTCCCTACTCCGTGCTTCCGGGCGAGGTGAAGGAGCTCTTCCCGATGCTCGAAGAGCTGGAACGCACCGATGCACTGGCCGAGGCCCCGCCGAAGTTCCGGGAAGCCGGGATCGAGACCTTCACCGAAGTCGTCTGGCGCTGATTCGGTGTCAGGCTGATTCCGTGTAAGAACGCGGCGCTTCGAGCGAGAATGCTCGCAGCATGTCGGACGAACCGCCATCTCAGCTGCCGCCAGACGCCGATCCTCGTCCGTACCACGATTCCGGATTGATGCCCGAGACGCGGCGGAGCCTCCTCCTGCAGCTCGAGCGGCGCAGCGATGCCGCGTGGCAGGAGTTCTTGTCCATCTATGAAGGCGCGATCTACCGCGTATGTCGGTCGAAGGGGCTGCAGGACGCCGACGCTCTCGACGTGACCCAGGATGTGTTGCGAGCCGTCCACGAGCGGGTTCCGACTTGGGAGTACGGGCGTTCGCATGGGACGTTCCGCTCTTGGCTCCTTCGTGTCGCGCGCAACATCTCGATCGACAAGTTGCGGAACCGTGCGCGAGGGCCGGTCGTGGGAGCGGCAACGGAGGTCGATGCGATCCTCGCGTCGGCGGTCGATCCGGGGTCCGAGTCCGAAACGCTCTTCGATCTCGAGTACGCCCGCGGTTGCTTCCAGCACGGGATGACCCGTGTGCGATCCGAGGTTCGCGAGGTCACGTGGCGGGCATTCGAGATGACCGCGATCGACGGAGTGTCGCCGGACGAGGTCGCGTCGGCGCTCGGAATCGCCATCGGAAGCGTCTACACGGCAA
>JAGQQW010000037.1:0-13008 GCA_020426005.1 Planctomycetota bacterium
ATGAACTGCGGCGTTCCGGTGATCGAGCCGGTGTGCGTGACGGTCGCCTCGTCCGTCACGCGGGCCAGCCCGAAGTCGGTGACGACGGCACGTTCGACGCCGTCCTCGAGCAGCACATTGGCTGGCTTGACGTCGCGGTGGACGATGCCGTGCCGATGGGCAGCCGCGAGCCCCGATGCAATCTGCATGGCGACCCGCGCGACCTCCGCCGTCGACATCGGACCCTGTTCGTCGATCCGCCGCTGCAGCGACCCGCCGGGCACGTATTGCATCACGATGAACGGCACACCCCCCGACTCGTCGACACCATGGATGGCAATGACGTGCTCGTCGCGGACGGCTGCGATCGCCCGCCCTTCGCGCGCGAAACGTGCCCGAGCTGCACCTGCCGCGGAGTAGCCTGCAGCCAGGTGCTTGATCGCGACGAAGCGGTTCAGGCTGCGATCGAAGGCCTTGTAGACGACCCCGGTGCTGCCGAACCCGATCACGCCGCAAACCTCGTATCGACCCAGGCGCCCCAGCATGGCGGGGTCGTCGGTCGGAGCGAGCATGCGCAACGCCTGCTCCAGCAGGGCGTCCGGGGGCGGCTCGGGCGACGTGTCGGCACCGATCTCCTCGATCTGATCGATCAGGTGGAGGCGATCGTTCCCCCATTCCGCACCGCCCGCCATCGCCTCGAGCCTCGACGTACAAGCAGCACACCCACCGACGTGTTCAACCAGCCGCGCTTCCTCGTCCTGCGTGAGCTGCTCGTCGAGGAAGCGCCGCAACAGCACGGCGTCGGCGCAGCCTTCGATCTCTCGCGACCTCATCTGGTCCCCTCGGGGTCTTCGAGTTCTCGCCACGGATCGACACTCTCGGACTCCTCGCGGCTCTTGAGGCGATCGATCTCGGCGCGGAGGCGTGCGAGCACGCGGAACTTCGCAGCGTAGACGGCTCCGCGCGAGATGCCGAGCTGGCGCGCGACTTCGTCGCCGCCGACGCCGTCGATCGCAGTCATGCAGAACGCGCGCCACGAGATCTCGGAGACGAGAGGCCGAATGCGGTCCGCTGCCCAACGCACGAGCTGGCGGCGATAGTCGATCCCGAACTCGTCGGCGTGTGAGAGGCCCGTCGAACGACTCGAGTCTGCGAACGCGTACGCCACCTCGCCATCGCGCGCGCGCCGTTGCGCCTCCTCGACGACCCGATCCACAGCGAGATTGCGCGCGACGCGGAACAACCAACCGCGGAACTTGCCCGCCGACGCGTCGTGGCGCCAGTGTTCGACCTTGCGCTCGACCGCTGCAAGAACCTCCTGCGTCACGTCGCGCGCGTCCGCCTCCTGTAGGCCCCGCCTACGTGCGAAGTCGACGATCGCGCGCTCGTAGATCGTCAAGAACTCGGCCCACGCGTCGCCGGCCCGGTCCTGCAGCCGCAGCAGCAGACTCGCGCGGGTTTTCGGGAGGTCGGCAGCCATGGTTCCCCGGAGTCACGCGCGACGACGCGTAAACAGCTTATGTACGATGACCCAGCGCCCATCGACCTTCAACAACATGAAGAAGTCGAGGAACGGACGCGCTCCACGAGGTGGTGAGATCATGACCTTGGCCATCGCAGCGTCGTTCTCGAAATCGATCGAGAGGATGCGGCCGGTCTCGCCCGTCGGCCCGCCCGACTCGGCTTCGGTGATGTACTCAGTGCCAGGCCATACGTGAATCGCGCCGTCACGCACGGAGTAGAGATTCAGGTCGGGGTGGAACGCGCGGCGCAGACGTTCGGGTTCGCCGCGGGTCGAACCCTCGATGTAGTCCTGCAGCGTTCGGCGGATCATGGCCCTGTCGTCCTTCGAATCTTCGGCCGTCGCTTCGGCAGCGACGGACGTCGTGCGCAGTTGGTCCAGCGCAGCCTTCGCAGTCGGACTACTGGGATCGAGGGCCAGGGCGGTCCGGTAACTCCGCGCAGCGGAGCGCTCGTCGCCGGCACGTCGGTAGGCGTCGCCCAGACTGTCGTACGTGTTCGGAGCGCCGGGGAACGCCCTCGCATTGAGCTCGAAGAGCGCGATTGCCAGTTCGGACTTGCCTTGCTCGAGCACTGCGTACGCCGCTCGGTTCAGATCGTCTTCCCTGAGAACGTACTCGGCGGCTTCGATCTGATCAGCGCCGTCCTGACCAGCAAAGCACCGTCGCGCAGCCTCGGCCCCATCGGCCAGCGCGACGAATGCCAACGTGTGTGCCAGCGGTCGTCTCGTCGCTGGGTACAGCTCGTCGTGCATCTCGTCGAGCTGCCGCGCAGCGGCGGTGCGCCCACGCGTGATCAGCGCCGTCACGGCACGGCGAAACTCATCGGGTGCGAGGTAGTAGTCGCGCGACTCCCGCAGCTCGCGGAGCTTGGCGACCCCGGCGTCTCCCCCCGCCTCCAGAGCAGTCTCGAAAACGCGGCGCGCGAGCGAGGACTGACGCCAACCCGGCTCGTACTCGGCGCCACTCACCTCCGCGTAGATTTCCTTCTGAAGCTCCATGACGTCGAATCCGTCGTCGTCGACGGCGAGCAGCACGACGCCAAGGTTCTTCGCGGGCGTGAAATCGTAGGCTGAGTAGAACCGATCGACGCTGCCGCTGTGCGAGTAGCGCGTGCTGCCCGGCGCTGCGTGCTCGAAGATCCCATAGCCATAGCGCTCACCGTGTCCGGCATCGGCGAAGCTCCCCGTCAACACGAGTGGTGCCGACTCGGCCGCGTCACCGGCAGCGGTCGCGCGGAACGCACGGAGCTGCGCGACCATCAACGCAGTGAGATCCTCGACACACGACACGACGCCGCTGGCAGGCGTGCCCTTCCCGAAGCTCATGCGCCATGGCACGACTTCGGAGGAACGTGGCGGACTCTCGATGATGCTGTCGACTCCGTCCGACTCGAGGGTGACGGTGGTGCGCTGCAGGCCGTAGCGCGCGGTTACGTGTTCGCGCACGAGGGCCCGAAAGCTGCGCCGTCCTGCGAGCTCGCAAATGTAGCCGAGGACCGCGTAGCCCGAGTTGGAGTACTCGTAGTGCTTGCCGGGCGTCCGTTCGAGTCGCACGGAGTCGAGGTCGCGGATCAACTGGGCTTCGGAGTATCCGGCGAAGCGCGGCCTCTGCACGTAGCTGTAGATCAAGCAATGCCGGCTCGGGATGCCGGAGGTGTGGTTGAGCAGATGGCGCACACGCACCGGTGCGAGGCGGCGCAGTGCGTCCGGCTGCAGCACGTCGCGCAGATACGTCGTAATCGACGCCTCGGGATCGAGCACGCCTTCGGCAATCAGCGCGTTTGCGATGATGCCCGTGAACATCTTGGAGATGGACGCGATCTGATAGAGCGAGCGCGCGTCGACGTCGCCGCTTCGGCCGGGGCCGAGCCGGCCGAACCCGCGCTCGTAGACCACTTCTCCGCCCACGACGATACCGAGCGACAACGCCGGAATGCCCTTCTCGGCCATGCGTTGCTTCACGATGCGATCGATGCGATCGGCCGCGAAGTCGGGGACGTCCTGCGCGCCGACGGTCATGGGTGCCAGCAGCATCGCCGCGGCCTCGAGCAGGGCGCTCGTCGGCAGCACGAAACGACGGTAACGGGAGGACAAGCGAGGAGCGGAGGCGTTCATCGATCAGGACCGTGCAGTTGCGTTCTCGATCGCAGCTACGGCGGCTGCGCGACGGCTCCTCCCCTGATCGCCGCGGATCTTACGCACTTTTTCGAACAACTCGAACGAGCACCGTTCGTGAGGGCGACGAGACGAGGCTTTCGGGCGACACTAGGCCTTCGTGAGCGTCAGACTCGAGCGGACGAAGACGCCGGCCGGTTCCTGCTCGAACGTCACCACGCCGCGCAGCCGATCGGCGACGCGCACGAGGCGGAACACGACCGTGCAGTGCATGCGCGTCGACGCGAACGTCACGGTGATGACGCCCGACTCGTCGGGCCCCACGATCGGAACGGTGGTGCGATCGTCGCCTGGCCATTCCTTCTGGTCGTGCACGAGGTGGATCTTCGCCGCACTGGCGCTCAACTCGACGGAAACCACCGCACCTTCCCGCAGCCCGAAAGTCAGGAAGCGTCCGCTCCAGGAGCCTTCGAGGAACGCAGGCGTCAGGCGACCCCGATACAGCTCGGCCGGGAGTTGCGGCTCGGGGGCGGGACCTGGCTCGCGCATCAGCGGGAACTTCCCGTTCTCCGCGCTCGCGTAGACGGCTTCGATCGCGGCGCGAAGTGCGACCCTGCCCGGCTCCGAGGGTTCGATGTCGGTGAACAACCCGCTGAGGCGCGCAGTCCCGTCCATCAGCGGGACCTTCGCGAGGACGTTCAACTGCGGAGTATCGCCCAGCACCGCACGCGCGATCGTGGCCGCAGCGACGTACGTACCTTCGGCCGAGGGATGCGAGCCGTCTGGACCGTAGAGACGCATCCCCTCACAGTCCTCACCTTGCAGTCGGTCCCAAACCAGCCCCACGGGCGCAATCGTCGCGTCCGCGTCTCGGGCCGCTCGGACATAGGCATTGTTGAGCGCGGCGAGGCTGCGCGGGCACCCGGCACGTGGCCACGTCGCGAACAGGACCACCCGGGCGCCGCTGTCACCGGCGATCTTCGCCAGTTCCTTGGCAGCCGCGGCGAAGGGCGCCGGATCTTGGACCACGACCAACCCGTCCCGCACCTGGAGCGGTCCCAGGACGCTCTGCCCCTGCAGGACCACGACGTCGAACTTCCCGTTCCGGATTCGTGCGATGGCTTTGCCTTGGTCCAGATGACGCCGCAAGGTGGCTCCACCGCTGGCAACCATTTCGACTTCGACGGCGCGCGTGGGTTTGACCAACGAGGCGAAGACGAATGGCAGGTTGTTTTCGTACGTGTAGCTGTTGCCAACGAACAACACTCGAAGCGGCAGCCGATCCTGTGGCACCGGCACGGCACATGCCGGCGTCCCGAACACGAGGCTGGCGAAGAGAAAAACGAGGTATCGAAGGCGCATTCTTGGATCTCCAGCGACAGGGAATCCGAAGCAAAGCGGACACGGCCCGGATTATTCACGAGGACACGGAGCAGGGCGCTGACACTACACTACGTCGATCTGATGCCACCGTCGGCAATGTCGTCGTTCGCGCCAGCAACGCGCGCTTGGTTCACCGAGACGTTCTCGGAACCGACCGAAGTGCAGGCACGCGGATGGCCCCACATCGCGTCCGGCGCTCACACTCTCCTGCTCGCACCGACCGGCAGTGGGAAGACGCTCGCCGCCTTTCTCGCCGCGATCGATCGGGTGGCGCGGCAGGATCCTGACGGTCCACCCGGCGTGCGCATCGTGTACGTCTCGCCTCTGAAAGCGCTCGTCCACGACATCCAGCACAACCTGACATCACCCCTCGAGGGGATTCGCGAAGTCGCGAGTCGCATTGGGACTCCTTTGCGACCGATCGGTGTCGACATGCGCACCGGTGACACGCCGCCAAAGGATCGCGAACGCCAGAAGCGCAACCCCAACGACATCCTCGTCACGACGCCGGAGTCGCTCTTCTTGATGCTCGGATCGAGTGCGCGCGAGACTCTACGCAGCGTCGACACCGTGATCGTCGACGAAATCCACAGCCTTGCTCCGACCAAGCGCGGCGCGCATCTCGCGCTCTCACTCGAACGCCTCGCGGCACTCTGCCCCCGTGATCCTCAGCGAATAGGGCTCAGTGCGACGGCAAAACCTCTCGATATCGTCGCACGCTTTCTCGGAGGTGATCGCCCAGTCGAGATCGTCGATGCGAGCCGCGCGCCACGGCTCGATCTGAGAGTCGTCGTTCCGGTTCGCGATCTGACCGCGATTCCGATGACGTCGCGAAACGAAGGCGAACGCGTCGATCGCGATGCGGGGTTGATGCCGAAGATCTGGACCGCACTCGAGAAGATCGTGCGTGCCAATCGGTCGACGATCATCTTCGTCAACGCACGCGGCCACTGCGAACGACTGGCTGCCGAGATCAACGAACTCGCTGGAGAAGAGCTCGTTCTCGCTCATCACGGCAGCTTGTCCCACGACAAGCGCCGACACATCGAGCAAGAACTCAAAGACGGTCGCGTGCGCGGCATCGTAGCCACGAGCTCGCTCGAGCTCGGCATCGACATGGGAAGCGTCGACACCGTCGCACTCGTCGAGTCGCCAGGTTCGGTCGCGCGTGGCCTCCAACGTGTCGGACGGGCGGGACACTCGGTCGGCGCGACGAGCATGGGCATCGTCTACCCGAAGTTCCCCGCGGATCTTCTGGAGTGCGCGATCATCGCGCAACGCATGTTGGACGGCGAAATCGAGTCGCTCGACGTTCCGCAGAACGCACTCGACGTACTCGCTCAACAGATCGTGGCAATTGTCGCGACGGAATCCACGCGAGTCGATGCACTCGAACGACTCGTCAAGCGCGCAGCACCGTACCGTGATCTACCCGAGGCGCTCCTGCGATCGGTCTTGGACATGCTGTCGGGCCGCTATCCTTCGGACGACTTCGCGGAACTGCGACCTCGCATCAGCTGGGATCGACAGGCCGGCGAGCTGCACGCACGACGCGGCACGGCGATGCTGTCGAGACTCAATGCCGGGACGATTCCGGATCGTGGACTGTTCGCGGTGCATCACGGACGCGGCGGCCCTCGCATCGGCGAACTCGACGAGGAGATGACGTTCGAGTCGCGCCCGGGTGACGTGATCCTGCTCGGAGCGAGTTCGTGGCGCATTCTCGAGATCGATCGTGATCGCGTCATCGTCGAAGCGGCTCCCGGAGAGCCGGGACGTCTTCCGTTCTGGCGCGGAGACGGGCCGGGACGGCCCATCGAACTCGGTCGGGCAATCGGTGCGTTCTTACGCGGCACAGGCAACACCAGTCGTGACGAACTGTGCCGTAGGCTCGAAGAGGAAACGCCACTCGACTCGTTCGCTGTCTCGAATCTCGCGAGCTACGTCGAAGCGCAACGCGAAGCGACGGGGACGACACCGAGTGACGAACGCATCACGATCGAGAGCTTTCGCGACGAAGCTTCGGATATCCGCGTGTGCATTCTCACGCCGTTCGGATCGCGTGTGCATGCGCCATGGGCGCTCGCGATCCAGACGATTCTCTCGGCCGACAAGGGGCATGCGATCCCGATGCTCTGGTCGGATGACGGCATCGCGTTGACGATCCCCGAAGGCGACGCGGTGCCGGACCTTCGCAGGCTGCTCCCGTCGCCCGACGACGTCGAAGAACTCGTCGTCGAAGGCTTGGCGAGCTCCGCATTGTTCGGCACGTTGTTTCGCGAAAACGCCGCACGATCCCTGCTCCTCCCGCGTCGCAATCCCACGGCACGAACACCGCTCTGGGCTCAGAGACTGCGCGCGAAGAACCTGCTCGCCACCGTGCGCGGCTTCCGCGATTTTCCGATCGTGCTCGAAACCTACCGCCAGTGTCTGCGCGACGTCTTCGACTTGCCGGCTCTACGCGAGATTCTCGAAGCCTTGCAGAACGGTACGATCATCGCGGACATTCTCGAAACGCAAACGCCGTCTCCGTTCGCACGAAGCCTCGTCTTCGCGTGGGTCGCCACGTATCTCTACGATCAAGACACTCCGCTCGCAGAGCGCCGCGCGAGCGCGCTTCATCTCGACCGGGACCTCTTGAGCGAACTGCTCGGCGAAACCGACTATCGCGATCTACTCAGCGACGACGTAATCGAACGAGTCGAGGCCGAACTCCAAGGGCTCGCCGAAGGCGCACGGTCACGCGACATCGACGAACTCCACGACCTCCTTCGCCGCGTCGGAGCCCTCGACCTACCGGGGATCGCGCGTCGCTGCGAACCCGCCGGCACCTGGGTCAGCGACGCACTCACGCGGCTCGAACAAGAACTCCGCACGATCCGTATTCGTCGTCGAGCCGATTCGGACGCAACAGAGACATGGATCGCTGCGCAAGACGCGGGGCTCTACAAGAGTGCGATTGGAGCGAGCATCGACGAAGAAACGATGATGCGGCTTCCGGCCGACTATTTGGCCGACGTGCCGAATGCGCATCGCAAGCTCGTGCGACGCTACTACAAGACCCATGGACCGGCGCACCCGGATCGAGTCACGACCGAACTCGGCCTCGATGCTCGAAGCACTCTCGATGCCGTGATCGCACTCGAGGCTGACGGAGAACTCGTACGCGGCGCGTTCGGTTCTCACGCGGGCGAAGAATATTGTGACCGCGACGTCCTCGCGCGGATCAAGCGAGCGGCACTCGCAAAGCTGCGCGGTGAAGTCGCGGCGGTCGATGGACCGACGTATGCGCGCTTCGTACAGTCGTGGCACGGCATAGGCAACGACGCGGCGCACACGAGAGTGATCGACGTCGTCAAGAAACTCGAAGGCTTGGCTCTCCCCTGGTCGAGTCTCGTCAGCGACATCCTGCCCGCGCGCATCGAAGGGTTCCGGCCAGCAATGCTCGACGACCTGTGTGCACGCGGAGAGATCCTCTGGGTAGGGTGCGGTTCGATCGGCCCCAAGGACGGACGTATCCGATTGTTCACGCTCGACGGCGCACGCCTGCTGCTGACACCGAGCGATCGCGATGCCGAGAACGATCAAGCCGACCATCACACGACGATGAGCGTCCTACAGTGTGCGATCCTCGCGACTCTGGAACGACGTGGCGCGAGCTTCGTCCACGCAATCGAAAGTGCGGTTCGGGCCGAGAATCCGACGCTGGATTCTCGCGACTTCGAAGCCGCGATCTGGGAACTCGTGTGGGCAGGCCGGATCCACAACGACACGTTCGCCCCCTTTCAGTCGCTGGGAAAGAAGCGTGGCCGCAACGCAGTACTCGCTGGCGGCCGCTGGTCTCTCGTCTCGAGTCTCTTCGATTCTTCCGTTCGGGCCACGGAACGGCGGCACGAACTCGCCAAGTCACTCCTCGCCAGGCACGGCATCCTGAGCCGGAACGCGATGACGCTCGAATCGATCGACGGCGGCTTCGGCGCGATCTACGAAGTTCTGCGCGCAATGGAGGACTCGGGGCACGTTCGACGAGGTCACTTCGTCGCTGATTTCGTCGGCGCCCAGTTCGCGAGCGTTGCCGCAGTCGAACGCCTGCGGAGTTCGCGAGAGCTGCAATCGCGCCAAGTTGCGCGAGTCCTCGCGACGACCGATCCCGCCAACCCTTGGGGAGCGTCCTTGCCGTGGCCCACGACCGCGGTCGACCGCGCAAAACTACGAAGAGTTCCAGGAGCTCGAGTCGTACTCGTGAACGGGGAGCCCATCCTCTATGTCGTGCCGAATCGGCGCAGCGTCCTCTCGTTCGAAGCGAGCGAGGACACCCCTGCGCTCCACGCCGCGATTGGCGCGCTCGTAGAGTTGCGGTCCACCATCAGGCCACGCAGTATCGATCGGATCGATGGCGAAGATGCCGCGCATCACACACTCGCCGAAGCCTTCGTCGCGCACGGATACGTGCGCGACTATCGAGGGCTTCTCTTCGAAGGAATCGACTGATCGGGCGTCTTCCGATGCGTGTTCTCGCCTACGTCTACACCGGCTGGCATCCGACGGCGGAGCGTGACGGCGCGTTCCACCCGGGCTTCACGGAGTGGGAGCTCGTGCGTGCATGCAGGCCGCGCTTCGACGGGCATGCGCAGCCTCGCGTGCCACTACTCGGGGAATACGACGACCGGGATCCGAGTTCGGTGGCCCAGCGCCTTCGGCTCGCACACGAGCATGGAATCGACGGCTTCGTGTTTGGCGTGTTCTGGTGTCGAGGCAAGCGCGTGTTCGAGTCCGGTCTCGACACGGGGTTTCTCGGCGGGCCTTGCGGAGCGACATCGCCATTCGCATGCATGTGGGCCAATCGACTTCCTCGCCGCGTGCTCCCGGTTCGGCGTTCCGATGTAGAGGTCATCGATGCGACGCGGCGCGTATCGTCCGACGTCGACGACTTCGTCCGCTTCGTCGCGATGCTTGCAGAGCACTACTTCTGGCGGGACAACTACATCACCATCGAAGGTAGGAGCTACCTCTCGATCTACGACTCGTCGTTCTTCGTCCGCGAACTCGGCATCGACGGTACCCGAGAAGCGATCCTCGCCGCCCGCGACTACCTTCGAGAGCACGGGTACCCTGATCTCCATCTGGCTGCCATCGAACCGAATGCTGAGACACTGCCTCTAGTCGCACCCCTCGGCTTCGACAGCGTCACGCACTACGTGCACCTTCCGGATTGGCGAGGCGCTCCGCTTCAAGACTATCGCGAGCGCGCGCAAATCAGCTCGGCTCAGTGGCCGATGTTCGCGTCGGTCTCCGGACTGCCCTACATGCCGTCCGTGGCGACGGGATGGGACGCATCCCCGCGGGGCGCGGACTTCGGCGAGGCGCGACCCGACAAGTATCCGTGGTCACCCGTCATCGTCGGTGACGAGCCAGAGCACTTCCGAGTCGCACTCGCGAGAGCCATCGACCACGCGGCTCGCATCGATATCGATGAGCCAACCGTGTTCGTGGCATCGCTCAACGAGTGGAGCGAAGGCCACTACCTCGAACCCGACGAGCGCTTCGGCATGGGGATGCTCGAGGCGGTGCGCGCCGCGCGCTGACACCCCAGGTAGAACTAACGCAGATTCGCCATCGTCAGCAGAGCCATCGCGGTCCCATAGCTCTTACCGAGTTCGTGACTGTCGACGAAGCTGCCATCGATCTCCTGGATCGAGACGACGAGTTGCCGAACGCGATCGCGAACACGCTTTTCGAGCTCGGGCTCGAGAGGCTCGAGCGCTTCGCTCGCGTGAAACACCGCGTGCCAGAAGAAGAACCCACCGAGTTCTCCATCGCTGTGAAAATCGGCCTTCCGCACGCGCGCGAGACGATCGAGGTACGTGAGGAACGTCTCGTACGCATGCGCGAGCCGCTCGCCATCGGAGCTTCCGAACGCGTGCAAGACCGACTCACAAACCGGCATCCGTGCCGAAGAATCCTTGAGGCGCGTGATGCTCTCCGCCGGCGGCCTTCGTGAATCGCGATCGGCAGCCGAGCCTCCATACGAAAAGCTCCCGTCGTCGCGACGTGCCGACCGCAGGGCCGACAAGCCGAGGTGCACGAGGTCGTCCTCGACCGCGACGCCGGCTTGTTTCGCGAGCCAGATCGACCACAGCATCGATCCCGTGCAAAACGCGTTCTTGTACTCGTGTGCGAAGAACCCGGTGTTCTTGTCCTGAATCGCACTCGCCCGCTGCACGAGAGCAGACAAGTTCTTGACTGGTTCGTCGCTGACGCCGAAACGAGCCGCCGCGCGTCGCGTCCAGTAGAGGATGCGGTAGGCCTGCGAATAGACCTCCTCTTCGGTCCCGAGGGCGACGCGATCATCGTCGCGCAGGTAGCGCTCCGCGCGAGCCAGGGCGGCATCGACGCGCTTTTCGTCGAAGTCACGCCATGCAAGCAACGCGGTCGCGGCGAGCGCGGTCACGGCGACACGCACGTTGGGAAGGATGTCCGGCGTAGGCCAGTACGCATAGCGCGCGTCTCGCCAGCTTCCGTCCTCGCATTGCTGGGAGAGCAAGAACTCGAACGCTTCTCGAGCGACCTGGGGCAAGACTCGTCCGGGTTCGCCGTCCCAACGCAACTCGGTCGTGGCTGCGGGGCGCCCTGCAACGGCGCGCGCGGAGACGTCCTCGACCATCTCGAACCCGTGAGCGAGCGGCGAGCGGCGCGTCGTGTCATCACTGACGGCGAGCATCGCAGCGGCTCGATTGGACCACGGACTCGTCGCCATCGCGACCGCATCGGCAAAGTCACGATCGGCCTCTTCGATCCGACCGAGCTTGAAGAGGCACGTGCCACGCAACCACTTACCTTCCGGTCCCGTGTCGGCGTTCTTGGCGAGTGCGTCGAGAGCCTCCACGTAGCGACCTCGCGCGACGTGGCAACGAGCGAGTTCGAGAGCGTAGTCGCGCGACGCAAAGAGTTCCTTCGCGAGCTCGCCGTCGACACCCTCGAGCATCTCGAGAGCCGCACTCGGGCGACGCTCGAGCCGCTCGATCGCTGCAGACGACAGGATCATGCGGCCCATCATCCCTGTGGCCTTGGCGATTTGCGCCTTCTGTGCCCGGTCACGGCGCGCCCAAAGCTGGTATTCCTCCGAGTCACCTGCAGGCTTGCTCTTCTCGAGTTCGAGCGCAGCAGCCTCGACGTCCGTCAAGAAGGTGACGATCTTGCGCCTGGTGCGCGCGATCGCTGCTCGCGCGAGATCGTAGTTGCCGTCCGCGATCTCCTGCCGGGCGAGCCACAATTCGAGTTCGATGTGCGGGTCTTCCGAGACGTCACCCATCCGCACCGAAGAGCGATCCGATTTCCGTTCGAGAGCCGCTGCCTGCGCGCGTGCGAGGGCGACATCGATGCTCGGCGCGCTCGTTTCCGGATTCATCTCGAGTACATCGAGCGCGAGTTCGCGAAACCAGCACGGCGAGAACGTGCGAATCCTATCGACGCGATGCACGATCGAACCGTCAGGTGCGAGGAAGAACACGGCCGGTTCGAGCGCATCCAGATAGGTCGGTGCATCCGGCGTGCTGTTGTCGATCTTCAGCCTCTCGCTCACCGACTCGTCGACGACGAGACGTAGAGGAACGAAACGCCGTGACACGAGATCGATCGTCGCCGGATCCGACCACAGAGTGAGCCGCATGTAGTCGTCGAGGATTGGCGCGCGATACATCGGACGACCTTCGATTCGCGGTACGTGCACGAGGACCAACTTGTTCTCGGCGCGAGCACGGGCAAGCGCACGATCGAGGAGCAAACTGCGATCGACGATGGGCTGGGGAGGTTGTGGTTCTGCATTGCGCCGCCACCGATCGAAGCGAACCCACGGGTCGCGGATCCACGGAATCTGTGAGCCCGCACGTTCGACGATTTCGTGGAGCACGCGCTGCGCGGGCATACGCGCCGAGCCGAGTTCTGCCGGCGCTTCGATCGACTGCGTGCGACCGAACGTGACGAGCAACCCGGGAAGGCAGACCGAGAAG
>JAGQQW010000037.1:13030-29951 GCA_020426005.1 Planctomycetota bacterium
CGCCACGGTGAGTTCATTGCATCCTCTTACGATCGGTATGACGAATCCTGTCGTAGCCTTTGCTTGCGGCTCATGAAACACACCGTAACGTAGTTGCCTCGAAAACCCGCAGACCCCCTGCTGCAGTTCTTCCAGCAGACCCGAATCCGAGGACTTGCCATCCGATGACAGACACCAATGCGGACCTCGACCTGCCTTCGACGGCCACGCTGCTCGACCTGCCCGAACGAACCCTTCGCCGCTGGGCCGAAAACGGCGCCGTGCCGAGTCGCGGATCCAATGGCTCGCTGCGCTTCCAGCGCAACGACGTGATCGAGTGGGCTCGTAGCATGGGGATGCGCGTGCAGGGCGGCGCGAACGACCAGCAAAGGAAGCACGAGCCGAATGCGCTCGCTTCCGCGCTTCGTCGCGGTGCGCTCGTCGACGACCTCACCGGCCGAGATTCGTACTCGGCAATCGAAGACCTCGTCCGGCACATGCCATCGCTGAGCGAGTTCGGCGTCGCCAACATCGACAGCGACACGCTGCTCGCACGGTTGATCGCTCGCGAGCATCTGGCGAGCACGGCAATCGGGTACGGATTCGCAGTGCCGCATTGTCGGAGCCCACTCGGCGCCGGACTCGGGCAATGCATCGTCGTACTCGGTCGTTTGCGGTCCGCCGTCGATTGGCATTCGATCGATGGTTCGCCCGTCGACACCATGATCCTCGTGCTCAGCAATCGGCTCGAGACACAACTCGAACTCCTGCGCCGCATCGCGCTCGCGCTCCGAGTCCCCGAAGCCCGTCAGCTCGTTCGTTCTTCGGGCGACCTCACGTCGATCTGCGACGCGATCGAAGCCATTCGCGAGTGACGATCAATCGTCGCCGTGCCCCGGCCGGCGACGATCCTTCTTGATCGCACCACGTCGTTGCTTCGCATCGAGGCGCCGCTTCTTGGATGCGCGTGTGGGTTTTGTCGCCGTTCGCTGCTTCTTCGGAGTGAGCGCTTCGATCAAGAACGCGCGCAAGCGCTCGAGCAGATCCTCGCGATTGCGACTACGCTCACGATACTTGCCACACGTCATCAGCAGGTGACCATCGGCTGTCAATCGACTGCCTGCGGCACGAACGATCCGGCGCTTCTGCCCTTCGTCGAGAACACGGCTCTGCATCACGTCGAAGCGCAGGCGCGCACGCGTCTCCACTTTGTTGACGTGCTGACCGCCGGGTCCCGACGCTCTGCTGTACGTGAACTCGATCTCTTCGTCGGGGATCGTGAGTCGATCGTCGATTGGAAGCGCCATGAAACTCAAAGCGCTCGTGCGGCGGCAAGCAGGGAGCCGTAGGTGTCGTTGTCGTCAGAGCATGCGAGCAATGCAGCGCCGACTTCGGGACGATGCTTCGGCGCAACGACGGGCACGGTGTGCGCTGCGAGTCGTGCATCGAAGTGCTCGCGCAAGGTCGAAGCACCTAGGAGGAGCCCGCCTGCCGTCGCGACGGGCAACGGCGCCAGTTCGGAACGCAGCTTGGTTTGCACCGCCAAGGCGAGCGCGGCCAAGGCATCGGCCTGAACGTGAAGCAGACTCCGACAGAGCGCATCGCCATCCTCCGCGAGCCGCGCGAGGACGTCGACGGCGAGTAGAAGCTCGTCGGGACGTGGGTCACGTGCGAAGACCGCGACCAAATCACGAGCGTGTTCGAGGGCCAGCGCGGCCACGATGCCATCCCGCAACGGCTTGACCTCACCCATGACGACGTGCTGACCCGGCAACCCGCTGACGTTCGCGTCCTCGATCCCGTCCTCCGCCGCGAGGACACACCTCGCCGCCCGCCGAAACAGATCGAACCCCGAGCCGGAGTCTCCGAGCCTCCGCCCCCATCCGCCGACGCGCACGCAACGTCCTCCGGAGTAGCCGATGGCCACGGACCCGGTGCCACCGACGACGAGAATACCCGCCCCGCCGTCGAACGCGCCCGCGAGCGCGGCGACGACGTCGGTCGTCAGGACGACGCGTGCTCTTGGGAATGCCTCGCGAACGGCACCGAGTATCGCCTCGTGCGCCGACTCGGATGCACCGACTCCCGCGATACCGATTCCGATCGCATCGACGTCGCTGCTACCCACGGTGTCCTGAGCGAGCGCGAGCACGCGACCGACGGCGACATCGAGACCAACGCTCAGCGGGTTGGTGGCTTCACCGACGAGCGTTCTCGAGGCCACACCGTCCTCGAGGTACACGGCACGCGTCCGTGTTCCTCCACCGTCGATCCCGAGTGCTCGCATGCAGTCAAGCTAGCACTGCGGTATCGACTTGCCCATGATCCGACACGATGAACGAGTCCTCGCGACGCCGCTCTCTCCTGTCCTTCACACGCGGTGCGGATCTCGTGCTGGTCCTCGCCCTCGCCGCGTGCTCCACCAACGACGCGATACCGCTGAGCGAGCACCCGGACTCCCGACTCGAGTCAGCACTCGCGGGCCCGGGTGCGCACCTCCTCGGAGTGGACGAGGGATTGCTCGAAGTGCTCGAGACGGGGTTCGTACCTGACGTTGCGCGACGCGTTGCGAACGAACGTGCAAGCCTGCTCGCGTCGAGAGGCATCGCGTGGGTGCTCGTTCCGTGTGACGAAAGTCGAGCGACGGACGACAACCATGCGGCATTCGTGCTCGCGCTTCTCGATGGCGTCGCCGAGGCAGGTGTGCAGACGGTCCTCGATGCGCGCAACGTCGATATCACTCGAGAGAGCATCGTCGGCCGCGCATTGAGACACGGATGTGGCGCGATCGCCACCAGCCGAACCGATGCGGAACGGCTCTTCGAACGGAGCGGTATTCGCGTTCCGGTTGTCGATGCGAAGCGCATCGGCGACGAAGCACCGGATGCATCGGATGCGATCCGTTCGTCGAAGATCGGTGCGCTCGCGGCGAGACACGGCATCGTGCTCCTTCGAGATCCGCGATACGCACTTCCCGTCAAGTCGCGTATCACGGTCCGAGTGCTCGGTCCTGCCGACACTGCTCGAGCCGCCCGCGACGCACTCGCTCGCGCAGGGATCGACGCGACTTTCGCATCCCAAAGCTCCTCCGAGACTCCGGTCGACGTCACGCTGATGTTCGGACGCGATACTCCTCTCCGACCCGACACCCTTGCGGCAGGGAGCGCCTTGTTGTTCACAGCCGGTCGAGGCCTCACCGACATCGATGCCATGGCTCGCGCGATCGCGGGACTCGAGACCATCGACGGGCGATTGGCGAAGCCCCTCGCGGACTTCTCGAGAGGGGCCGGAATCACGGTCGGGACAGCAGCCGCGTCCCTCGTCGCATCGGACGCGCGCGCGGCAGGCTTCGCCGGAGATCTCCAGAAACGCGTGAAGTCGTTCGCGTCGAGCGCGATCGCGAACCGGATCTTCCCCGGCTGTCAAATCGTCGTCGCGCACGGAGACAAGCTCGTGCTCGACCTCGCGCTCGGGCATGAGACGTACGATGACGACAGCCCAGAGATCACACGTCAGCACCGCTACGACCTCGCTTCGGTCACCAAGATCGCAGCATCGACCGCAGTGGCCATGGAGCTTTGCGGTGACGGGAAGCTCGACCTCGATGCACACGTCGGTGATGTCCTGCCCGACTTCATCGGCAACGACACGCAAGACGCGGACGCGAAGCGATCGATCACCTTGCGCATGCTGTTGACACACAGCGCGGGCATGGCGCCATGGAAACAGCTCTGGACCCTGGCGACCGGCGAGGCCGCGATCCTGCGCGTCACCTACGACGAGCCGCTGCGTTTCCGACCCGGCACGAGCTTCGCGTACTCGGACCTCGGTTTGATCACGTTCGGCAAGTGTCTCGAAGCGATTGGCGGCGACCGCCTCGATCGCTTGGCCGAACGCCTCGTGTTCGATCCGCTCGGCATGAAGCGGACACGCTTTGGCCCGATCCCCCTGGATCTACCGGTCGTCCCGACCGAGGACGTACCGGGTCGAGGCGGCGTGATCCATCACAGGGTCCATGACGAGAACGCCGATGCGCTGGGAGGCATTGCGGGACACGCAGGGCTGTTCTCTACCGCGGACGATCTCGTGCGCTTCTGTCGGCTGATTGCTGCCGGAGGCGCGTTCGATGGGTATCGACTCTGCCCCCGCGAGGTCGTCGATCGTTTTTGCGCACGACAATCGGATGTTTTCGAGACGAGTCGTGCGATCGGTTTCGATACACCGACGAAGGGCAACAGC
Organism: Planctomycetota bacterium; assembly: GCA_020426005.1. Taxonomy (GTDB): domain Bacteria; phylum Planctomycetota; class UBA1135; order UBA1135; genus JACKHW01. The sequence goes on from JAGQQW010000037.1 coordinate 17,249, forward strand.
GCCGGAAGCAGCCTGTCTCCGAACTCCGTCGGCCACACGGGATTCACCGGGACCAGTTTTTGGATCGATCGCACACGCGACCTCGTCGTCGTGTGCCTGACCAACCGCGTACATCCGAGCCGCAACGAGCCGCGCATCAATGCGTTCCGCCGCAACCTGCACGACCTCGTCGTTGCCTGCCTCGTCGCCGATCCGGCGCAGCGCAAACGCTAACGAGTTTTTTGGCGACTTAAGGATCCTGCAGCACCGTCGGGTTTATCTGAAGGCATGACCAACCCAGACACCAAGAGCCTCGCGCAACTGCAGCGTCGGCGTTTTCTCCTCAATGCCGGCGGCATCGGCGCAGCTGGACTCGGTATCGGCTTCCTCACCAAGAACACCTTCGCCGCGGCCGTCGCCGCGATCAAACAAGGTTGTTCGACGACGCCCTCGATGACCGAAGGACCGTTCTATATCAACCCGGCTTTGCTTCGCACGAACATCACCGATGGCTTGCCGGGAATCCCGCTGATCCTCGATTTGAAAGTCGTGCAAGTCGGTAGCTGCACGCCGATCAAAGATGCGATCGTCGACATTTGGCACTGTGACGTCGATGGGTTGTATTCCGGATTCACGCGACAACTGAACAACACGGATACGACGGGCGAGAACTTCTGCCGTGGCATTCAGGTCACGGACCAGAACGGCCTCGTCCGGTTCTGCACGATCTATCCCGGGTGGTACCCGGGACGCACGGTGCACATCCATATCAAAGTGATCACCGCGACGCGGACGCTCACGTCGCAGCTGTATTTCGACGATGCGCTCAACGACGAGATCTTCACTTCCCTCGAGCCGTACGACGTGCGCGGCAACTCGGGACGCACGCGCAACAACCGTGACGGCATCTTCAACTCCGCGACCGTCGTGACACACAAGATGGTCGGCGGCGGAGTCCTGGCTTCTCACACCCTCGGGATCGCTTGAGGAGGCAGTGACCATGAACATCAACACACGCATTGCCGTGCTCGTAGCTTGCTTCGCCGCCACGTCGAGCCTTTCCGCGCAGTCCTTCACGAGCCCCTCGGGTCTGGCCTCGACCGATGGGAGCGGGGCCTTCGTCCACGTTCTCGGCGCAGCACCGAAGCTGCGCATGCAGCAGATCGATTCTTCCAACAAGAGCACGACCGCGCGCACGCTGACGAGCCTCGCGTTTCGCCGTGATGCGGCTCTCGCGACGAGCACGGACTTCGGAGCGCGAGTCCTCGAGAACCTCTCGATCACGATGTCGCACGCGCAGCTCAGTACGATCTCGCGTGATTTCGACGCCAACTACAAGGACAAGCCCGTCATCGTCTTCGCGCCGAAGAACGTCAACACGCCGGACTGGTCCTCGAAGCCGGCGACTGCGGTTGCACCGTTCGACTTCAAACTCACGTTCGATACGCCGTGGATCTACAACGGTACGGATGACCTGCTCTTCGAAGTTTCGATCGAGAAGGTCACTTCGGCACCGACCGTACTCACGAGCATGCCGTGCGATCTCCAGAAGCAGACCGGCAGCTTCGCGACATCTCTGCGTGGGGCGACGTTCGGGACCGGCTGCATCGCTGGCGGGCAGACCACGCGATTCGTCCTCGCCACGCAGATGCACAACACATCCGCGCGCTTCGTCGTGCAGGCGAGCGCGAACTTCGGCCCGAAGAAGTCCGCCGCTCTCCTGATGCTCGACTTCGTCGACCAGAACATCAGCGCACCTGGAGTTTGCGCCGTCGTGCATGCGCTCCCGACGCTCATCCTTCCGCTCGGCACGACATCGGACAACGGCGCGATCGCGGCAACACGCGAGTCGGGCTTGCCCTACGTCCCCTCGGCGATTGGAGCGTCGCTCTACTTCCAAGCGTGGGCAATCGACGCGACGCAAAGCGGCATCGGGATCGCGTTCTCGCAAGGTCAACGACAGACGATTCCATCGACGCCGACGCTACCTGCAACCGGACGCGTCTACGCATACGACGTCGCTGGCTGCGTGCTACCACAAGGCCCGTACGCGGGCGGCGTCGTCACACAATTCGAATATCGCTGACGAAGCGAATCACGCCAATACGAAGCCAGGACTGTCTGCATCCTGGTATTCGTGCATCCATTGGCGCGGAGGATTGCCAACCGAGTCGAGTCGATCCTCTGGCTTTCGGAAGCGACACGGCAACTCGAACACGAAGCGCGACCCATTGGGTTCGCGTGGCTCGACGCGGATGCGACAACCGAGGTTGCCCGCGATTGCCGTGCAGATCGTGAGCCCGAGCCCGATACCGATCGGTTTGTCGGACAGGTTTTCTCGCACTTGATGGAAGCTCTCGAAGATCGCACGCCGCTGTTCGGGAGGCACTCCGGGTCCGTCATCGTCGATCGCGAAGCGAACGCGATCATGATCGGGATCCGTCGCGAGCATCACATCGACCGACAGAGAAGCCGTCGCTCCCGCAGGTGAGAAGCGCAACGCATTCTCGAGCAAGAGCTCGAGCATGCGGGCAAGCTGGCCTCCATGAACCTCGAGCCCGATAGGACGCGCAGGCCACGTCACGAGACAACGCACACCGTGAAGCCCCTCGACCTCGACGACCGAGTAGCGGAGTTCGTCGAGCACCTCGTCGAGCGTGACGATCGTGTATCCATCGCGTTCCGCCTGGCTCTCGAGCTGCACGAGTTCTTCGACCCGTTCGACGGTCCGCGTCAAGCGTCGAGTGGATTCGAGCGCCATGTCGATCCACTCGCGGCGAGAATCACCAGAATGAGTCTCGTCCGACAAGATCTCGGTGGCAGCCGCAATCGACGCCAGCGGAGTTCGCAGCTCGTGGGAGACGACTTCGAGGAAGCGCTCCTTGGACTGTCGTAGCGTCGACTCTTCGCGCTTGGCACGCCACAACGCAAGACTGCCTTCACGCTCGGATTCGAGCCTGCGGGTCCGCTCGTCACCGACTTGGACACGCATCGCATCGAGCTGAACACGGAGACGACGCCGTTGTGCCACGCCGCGGGTCAGTGCTGCAGCCATGCCTGCACCAACCACTGCAAATCCAAACATCTCGAATGACATCAACATCGAATCCGTAACACTGCTCTCGGATCTCGTGATGTCGTGCTTATCGACAGCCCTCGTTCGAAAATGAAAAACGAATCGGCGTGCGCACCAACGCCTCGTGACAACGCACTGTCGAAATGCTCAACGCACTTCGACGCGGAACCACGGCAATAGCGACGACGCCGAAAACGGCGCGCTCGAACCGAGAGTCAGACCCGACAAGTAGAACCGTATGCCGCGTAGCGATACGTCAGACGGAATCCCGAGGTGCGGTGTCGCCTGTCCATTGGAGTCGAGGAACCCGGCGAAGCGTTCGAACACCGCGTGGTTCGCTCCGAGACTGAGAGAGAACAAGACGTCGGGTGCCAGCGGGATGGAACGGCCGTCCGGTAGTCGCAGCCCAGGCGTCGTCGATGCCGCCGCGGCCAGCACATACAACGAACCCGGTTCGTTTGGGACACGGATCGGTAGCGCCGTCCGCGAGCCGACCGAGACCTGCCGTGGAACATCGAACGACCTGGGTTCGAGCAACCAGCGCAACGTCCGCTCGACGATCTCCGAGCGCAGAGTTTCGTCTCGAATCGTTTCGAGCGGGAAGCCGAAGACGACCACGCGCGACGTGCCGTTGTCACGCGCGACGGCCGCCCCATCGAGTGACGACGCACCGTAGTGGAGCCAGATCGAACCTCTCGAATCTGCAGGAGCGAGCACGTCGGGATAGTCGACGTCGTACGTCGAGCCGGTCCCATCGTCGAAGGAGCCCGCGGGCAGCCCTGCGAGCGGTCCCTGAGCGGCGCTTCGGAACTGATACGTCGCCGCGTCGTCGCGCACGTAGAGTGCGCCGAGCTCTTGCCGGAAGAACGCCTGGTCGACACTCGAGCCCTTGGCATCGAGATCCCATCCGACTTCCGCGCCGCTCACGAGAAGTCGTCCGCCACGCGCGAGATATCGCGAGACGAGCGCTTGTTCGGCGTACGAGAACGTTTCGTCGGCAGTGCTCTCCTCTCCTGCGCACCAGATGACGACCCGATAGTCCTCGAGTCGCACGTGCCCGAGTGTCAGCGCTTCGTTCGACGTTGCATCGAAGCCGAGCGACCAAGCACCGTGCCTGCGCAAAGCGTCCGCATGTTGCCTCGAATAGTCGCGCGTGTTCTCGGGGCCCTTGACCGTCTTTCCGAGTCGGTCGAATCCCGCGACGAGCAAGACCTCCGCTCGATGATCGTGAGACGTCCCCGCGCAGAGCACTTCGCTCGGAAAGCTCCTCCCGGTCGCATTCTCGGCACGCACACGGAACGCCGCAGCACCGTGATACGGCATCACGCCGGTCGACCAGGAGGTCCCCTGAACGCGTGCGACTTCGACGAAGTTCTTGCCATCGACGGATTGCTCCACGATGTAATTCGACGCCCCACTCACGATGTCCCACGTGACGCGCAAGCCACCCGAACCGTCCTGCACGACTCGCAGCGTTTCGGGCCGCGTCGGCGGAAACGGCGCATTCGACGTGAAGTAGCGAAGCACACCTCGCGCAAAAGCGCGCGCTGCAATCTGTCGAAAGACCGGATCGTGCAACGCATTGTGATCGCGACTTCCGTTCTGATCGTGAAACGCCAGTTCGACGAGGACTCCGGGCATCGTCGACAGAAGGCGTAGCTCGCCGAAGTTGGCCGACTGACGTCCACGATCGATCCACGTCGTGTCGTAGTAGCGGCGGATGTCACTCACGATCTGCGATTGGACAGCTGTCTGCAACGCCGCAGAACCCGGCGTCGGCGACGTGCTGTGGATGTAGCTCGACGTACCGCTACCACCGCCGGCGTTTGTGTGCAGCGATACGTAACAATCCGCGCCGCGCCACTCGGCATAGCGTGGACGACACGTGACATCGTCCGTGTGATCGTCACCGGTGGACGAGTCGTAGACCGTCGATGGCGCACCTTGGTACATCGCCCAGTACCGTGAACACTCCTGCGCACGCAGCTTGCCGCTCGAAGAGGTCCCTCGCACGATTGTGCCGAGACCGCTTCCGAAGCGAATCACGTCGGCGATGACGACCGAGCCCGTCGTCGAAGATTGGTTGTCGAGTGACACCGTCGCGGTCTCGCCCTGCTCGAACCACCATGTCCCCAGATGAACGAAGACCGCGTCGTTCTGGGTCTGATCGATGCGGACGACACTCGTCGTGTCACCATGCCGAATCTCGTAGCGCGCATCCGCACTCCGATTGACGCCAGCGCGCAACCACGCATGGATCGGCCAGTAGCCCGTGCGCGGAATCGAATACGTCCACGTCGCGACGGAGTTCGCCACAGGGCCTGTGAATGCATATCGGTACTTCCCACCGAGGTAGCCGTAGTAGCTCGACTCGGTCCACGTGCCCTTCGTCTGAAATCGACTCGAAGGTGGATCATCGTCGACGATGCCCTCGCTCGGCATCTCACCGACATCACGACACGAGATGACTTCGGCCCCCATGTTCTCGAGGTACGGGATCAGGTAGCGGATCGCGATCTCGTTCGTGTGGATGTCCTCGATCAGGCCTCCGATCAGGGGCCGCTGCGTCGTCCAACCGAGTGTCGGATGCCAGTAGTATCCGTGTCCGGGCGAAACTGCGATTCGCTTGCCGGCGAGCGCGTAGCCCGCGACATTCGGGGATGACAATTGGCGCCGCGTCGACGCGACGGTCCTCGACTGCGAGCCGTTGCCATCATCGAGAATCTCTCGCAGGGTCCTGCGTACCCCGGCATCGTTCTCGATCAGGATCTCGACTGCGGCGCCGAAACCGTCGAGCGACTTCGTCACCTGCTCGATTGCGAGTTCGACTCTCGTGCCCGAGACGAAGGTCTCGTCGACGACAACGCGATGTCCTCTTCCGGTCGGTCCGTCGAAAGTCTCGACTGCGACACACCGACTACCCACCGGAATCGCCGTCGTCAGCCCGCGCGCACGTTCGACCTGGTTGGGGCCCGCGAAGAGCTCCACGCAGAGATCGTGCGCGCTCTTCGCAACGGACGGGCGCCGCGCCAAGTCGCTGGAACCGGCAACTTCGTGCACGAAGAGCGGTCCGCGCTCGATCGCACGTGACGGAATGGCGTTGGTCGTGCGCGCTTGCGCGCGCAGCGACCGAGCCGTGAGGGGATTCGAACCGAGGGCACAAGCGAACAGCACGACGGCGAGGCCAGTGCGTCGAGAACGAAAACCATCGCGAAGGACCGCGGGGCAGGAGCCGATCATGTTCCCAGGATAGCGACGCCGAACGCTGGCAGGCGCAAGGACATCACGCGACAATCGGGGCGCGATGGTCGCCACCTCGAGACAGATCCCCCGATGCTGTATGGCCTTCTGCGTGGCGCTGCTGCCCTGCGCGTGCGGTTCTTCGCGCACTCCCAAGCGCCCTGCGATGGAGACGTTCACGATCGACGGTCCTCGCATCGAGCTTCCACAGGTGCGGAACGGGATTCAGCTCTTCGCCCCGATCGGGAATATCTGGCTGAGATCCGGCTCGACCGCATGGCTCGAGAAGAGCTACTCCGTCAGCGCTGCGGATCTCGCGACCGCCAACCTGATCGTGACGCACTCGACGATCGAGACGCGGCAGGTCGATGGCGGCAAGACGCTCATTTCGATGCACCCGCCGCAGGACTGCCCCTTCGAGGCGCTCGCCGCCGACTCGGTCCTCTCGATCCCCGCGCGCCTGGACGTCGACCTGCGTACGACGCTAGGACTGATCGACATGCGCAGCTACACGGCACGCAATGCGACGGTGCGCACCCGTGACGGCAATCTCGTGATCGGAACCGTCGAAGGCAAGCTCGAGTTCTCGAGCGAATCGGGGCGCGTCGAAATCGCGGGAAGCGTGCTCGAAGCGAACGGCTCGACGACGACAGGTCCGATCATCGTGTCGAAGGTTCCTCCCGGCGCTTCGTACGAATTCGAAACTCTCAACGCCAGCTGCACGATTCGCATACCGGCGGTCGCGTCGATCGAAGTCATCCACAGGACGCGGACCGGAGTTCTTCGGGTCGACTTCGAGGATACGACGAGCGAACGGCGCTTCGTGCCATTGGATGACGGATGGAACGAGCGAACGATTCGATTCACCGGCGCGCCTGGTATCGCACGCAAGTCCACCATCGTCTTCCGGAGCGAACAGGGCAATCTCGACTTGACGCGTCCGACGCCACCGCGTGTGCCCGTGCCTGACCCCACCGCGGCCTCCCGATGACGACTCCCGAGGCGAAGTCGACAGCCATCACGATCGACGGTTCTCATCCATTTCGAGAACACCGTGCCCGGTTCGAATGCGCGAACGGCGTCATCACACGAATCGAGGACCTACCCCGCGAGCGCGATGAACACGATGAGCGACGCGAACGGGACCTCGTGTTGCCAGGTCTGATCGATCTCCAGGTGAACGGGTTCGCAGGCGTCGACGTGATGACGTGTGACGAGAGCGCGTTCCACGCGATGACGGCGAGTCTCGCACGGCGCGGCACGACGGCGTTCCTACCTACGCTGATCTCGACACCGCTCGATGCGATGGAAGAACGGATCGTCGCGCTCACCGAGTGGTTGACGAGGATCCCGGACGGCGCTGCGCGGCCGCTCGGTTTGCACCTCGAAGGACCGTTCCTCGCGAAGTCCAAACGCGGCGCTCATCCGAGCGATGGAGTGAGTGAGGCTCGACCCGAATCCCTCGAACGCCTGCTCGACGCCGGTCGTGGCAGCGTTCGCCTCGTGACGCTCGCACCCGAGTTGCACGGCGCAGACGTGTTGATCGACCTTTGCATCGAGCGTGGCGTCGTCGTTTCGCTCGGGCACAGCGATGCGACGTTCGATGAAGCTGCTCGTGCAGTGGAGCGTGGCGCGCGCATGTGCACGCACTTCGGCAACGCGATGCGCGCGTTCCACCACCGCGAACCCGGACTGACAGGTGCGGTGCTCGCGCTTCCCGAGTTGAGCGCCTGCGTGATTCCCGATGGCATCCACGTCCACGACGCCGTTCTCGAGATCCTGCATCGCACGAAGGGATCGCGGGGTGTGATTCTCGTCAGTGACGCGATCGCGGCCGCGGACCTCGACGATGGCACGTATCGACTCGCGAACACGGAAGTCACGGTCGAAGACGGTGTATGCCGTAATGCGGACGGCGTGCTCGCCGGTTCTTCGCTACGCCTAGTGGACGGCATCCTGCACTACGCGCGCGTGACGGGTGCCGGAAACCGAGAACTCGCCGACGTGTCGTCGGCCAACGCAGCCCACCTCCTCGGCCTCACCGACCGCGACCTGACCGAAGGCAGTCGCGCCGATCTGATCCGGCTGGTCCGACAGGATTCGACGTGGATCTTGGATCGCACGATCGTCGGCGGTGTCGAAGTCCGGCCTTGATGCCGAACTCATCGAAGCGTCAGAGCAATCGATAGCCCGGCCCGCCGCCGCCCTCGGGCGTCTTCCATTCGATGATCTGGTACGGATCGGCGATGTCACACGTCTTGCAATGCACGCAGTTGCTCGGACTGAGCTGCAAACGCGTTTCCTTGCCTTCTTCGGGCGCGACCATCTCGTAGACGTTGGCGGGGCAGAAGTACTGACACGGATTGCCGTACTCCTGCTTGCATCGAGTGATACAGACGTCCGGCTCGGTCACGACGAGGTGGCACGGTTGGTCCTCCTCGTGCGTCGTACCGGAGGCGTAAACGTCGGTCACTTTGTCGAACGTGATCGTGCCGAACATCGGCGGCTTGTCGCGCTTGCTGATGTGCGGTGCGGCTCGCTTCTCGTAGAACTCGTGAGAAGCTTTCCCGGCGAGGTTGTCCCGAAAGAAGCTCGCCTTGCCACCGGTCAGTGTGATCCACGCAGCGTTCCACAGGCCGCGGAAGCGTCCACCATGGAACCCCTGGTGGAAGTTGCGCGCCTTCCAGAGCTCGGCACGGCTCCAGTCGCTCTCGAACTTCTTCGTGTAGTTCGCCAGCGTGGATTCCGGCATCGGAGCATCGGCTGCATCCCCCTCCGCGGCAGCAGCAGCGACGAGCCCCTCGAAGATGGTCTCGGCAGCGAGCATGCCACTACGGATCGCGAGGTGGATGCCCTTGAGGCGCATGCCATTGAGGAAGCCGGCAGAGTCACCGCAGATGAGGAACCCATCGCCATACATCTTGGGCATCGCGAAAACCCCGCCTTCGGGAAGGGACTTCGCGCCGTAGTCGAGCATCTTGCCGCCTTCGAGATACGCGGCGATGCGCGGATGGGTCTTGTAGAGATTGAAGTAGTGGTGCGGATCGTTGGTCGGATCCTTCGTGTCGAGACCGGCGACGTAGCCGATCGACACGAGCTGTCCGCCATCCGGCCCTTCGCCCATTCCGTAGACCCAGCCACCTCCGAAGACGTGCCCCGGGAGAGGCCATCCCAAGTTGTGCTCGACGAGGCCCGCGGGAACCTTGCCCTTGGGAACTTCCCAGACCTCCTTGACGCCCGTGGCGTAGACCTGCGGGTTCTTGCCTTGCAGGTTCTTCTTGCGGATCAACTGCTTGGTGAGTGAACCGCGGCTCCCCTCGCACAGCACGGTCACCTTGCCGAGGACGTTGGCGCCAGCTTCGTAGTTGCCCTTCGGTTGACCATTCTTGTCGACACCCGCGTCTTGGAGCTGGACTCCGAGGACACGCTGCTGGTCGTCGTACACGATCTCCGCGCCGGGGAAGCCCGGGAAGACGCTGATGCCCTTCTCCTCGGCAATCTCACCCAGCCATCGCACGAGACGATTCAACGAGACGACTTTGTAGCCGTGATTCTTGAGGGGCGGCGGAACCGGCGTCGCACGCGCTTTCGTCTTGGTGAAGTAGAAGCTCTTGTCCGAAGTCACCTCGGCTTCGATCGGCGCGCCGCGCTCCTTCCAGTCCGGGAGGAGCTGGCCGAGCGCTTTCGCATCCATGACGGCACCCGAGAAAATGTGCGCACCGACTTCCTTCCCCTTCTCGAGGAGCACGATCTCAGGAGCGAGCGAAGCACCCGACTTCTCGTTGTGCGCCTCCACGAGGTTCTGGAGGTGGATCGCGCAGGCGAGCCCCGCGGGGCCAGCGCCGACGATCACGACGTCGAATTCCATCGAATCGCGTTCGACCAAGGTTTCTTTCCTCTGTGGCTCGGGTTCCGGTGTCACGGCGGCGACACGTTGCGGTCGCCGAGTCTACTTGGGGGCGACGGCGCTTTTTACAAGGATCCCGTTGGCCTACTCGGTGCGCCCCGAAGTAGCGCTTGGTTACCGAGACAACCTGTCGCACTAATGGGCAATGAGACGGGAACTCCGGGAATCTCCGAGGGTTTGCGTCGCAGCAGAACGAGCTGAAAGACAGCGGAGGCACTAGCAATGGAGACTGCCATGAAGAGCGATGGCAAGACCGATCGGAAGAACCTGGCGCAGGCCAAGGCTCTCATCCCCCTCCTCCGCTCGATCGCGAACGAAGTTCGCGAACGCCGGCTGCGCCTCGCGCGGTATGCGGCTCTGATTCGGCTCCTGCGGAACGCGCAATCGAACGAAGGCTTCGTCAGCGCGATCGCAGACATCGAATCAGCAATCCGGACCGAAAACCGCGGACTCGAGAGCGCAGTGGCCGAGATCGAGCGACTCGGACTGACCGTGCAATCGACGGGACCCGTCGTGGTGCACATTCCGGGGCGAACGCCGGGCGGCGACGTGATCTTCAGCTGGGAGGACAACCAGGCCGGGGCGCTGCTTCGAGAAGAAGAAGAGGTCGCGGATCAGGCAAACTCGAGCGAAACAGTCTGACGCAGTTCGTCTGGCACAATTCGTCTGGGCGCATCGTCACACGGGCGCTCCGCGCGAGAACGAGCCCGCTCCCTTCCGGGGAGCGGGCTCGTTCCGTATGGTCGATGCCCGAGAACGGTATCGACGCTGTTCTCGTCCAGCACCCCCGTCCCGTGAGAGACAGTCATGAGCAAACCGAAGCGTGTCGCGATCACCGGCGCAGCCGGCCAAATCGGTTACAGCATCCTGCCGCGTATCGCTGCCGGTGAGATCTTCGGTCCCGACCAGCCGGTCGTCCTGCAATGCCTCGAGATCCCGCCCGCGATGAACGCACTCAAAGGTGTCGCGATGGAGCTCGAGGACTGCGCCTTCCCCCTACTCGAGGGCATCGTCTGCAGTGACGACCCACACGTCGCCTTCGGCGACGCCGACCTCGTGCTCATGGTCGGCGCAAAGCCGCGCGGCAAGGGCATGGAGCGCGGGGACTTGATCCGCGAGAACGGGCCGATCTTCGTCGGCCAAGGGCAAGCGATCCAGAAGAGCGCATCGAAGGACGTGCGCGTCGTCGTCGTCGGCAATCCGTGCAATACGAACTGCCTCATCGCCATGCACTCGGCGCCCGACGTGCCGGACGAGCGCTTCAGCGCGATGACGCGGCTCGACCAGAACCGCGCCCAGGCGCAGCTCGCGAGCAAGGCCGGCGTGGCGACGACCGCGGTGAAGAACACCTTGATCTGGGGCAACCACTCCGCGACGCAGGTGCCCGACTTCGTGCACACGACGATCGACGGCAAGAGCGCGCGCGACGTGATCGGCGACGACGCCTGGCTGAAGGGCGAGTTCATCGGCAGCGTGCAGAAGCGCGGCGCCGAGATCATCGCCGCGCGCGGGCTGTCGAGCGCTGCCTCGGCCGCCAACGCGCTGATCGACCACGTGCGCGACCTGCGCCAGGCCACGCCGCGGGGCGAGTGGCGCTCGGCCTGCGTCAAGAGCGACGGCTCCTACGGTGTCGACGAGGGATTGATCTCGTCGTTCCCGGTGCAGGCCGACGGCAAGGGCGGCTGGTCGATCGTGCAGGGCCTCGAGCTCGACGGCTTCCTGAAAGAGAAGCTCACGGCCACGGTGGCCGAGCTGGCCGAGGAGAAGCGCATCGTCGCCGACCTGCTCGGCTGACGGATGCGGCGGGCGCGAGGCGTGCGCGGCCGCGGGCGGCATCCGACGCGAGCGGAGCGCCGCGTCACGCCCTTACGCAACCGCGACGGGCGAGCGGCGCCGCCCGGCCCCGCGGGACGCTAGGGTGGGAGTTCCACACGAGCTCGCCATGCAGCACCTCCTCCGCAAGGTCCTCCTCGCGGCACCGCTCCTCGCCGGCGCGGCGGCCGCGGACACGCTGGTCGTCCTGAACAAGAGCGCGGACACCGCCACCCTGCTCGACCCCGCCACCGGCGAGGCGCGCGCCGTGGTCGCGACCGGCGCCGGGCCGCACGAGGTGGCGGCGCGCGCCGACGGCAAGCTGGCGATCGTCTCGGACTACGGCGCCGAGACGCCCGGCCGCACGCTGAGCGTGCTCGACCTCGAGCGCGGCGAGCGCGCGCGCACGATCGACCTCGGCGAGTACCGCCGTCCGCACGGCCTCGCGTGGTCGAGCGAGAGCGGGCACCTGCTCGTCACCGCCGAGGTGCAGGCGGTGCTGCTGGAGGTGGACGTCGACGAGGGCAAGGTGGTGCGCGCGATCCCGACCGAGGGCCGCGCCTCGCACATGGTCGCGGCGAGTCCTGACGGAACGCGCGCCTTCGTCGCGAACATCGCCTCCGGCTCGCTGTCGGCGATCGACCTCGAGGCCGGCCGGCTGCTAGCGGTCGTCCCCACCGGCGCGGGCT
>JAGQQW010000379.1 GCA_020426005.1 Planctomycetota bacterium
GGCTGTGGCGCGTGCGTCCCCCAGTGCAACACCGCATCGGCTCTGCACTTCGTCTCGGCCAAGCTCGCTCAGTATGCCCACCTCCCCCAAGGTCAACCCGAGCGCATGCTGCGCACGCGCGCCATGGTCGACGCGATGGATCACGAAGGATTCGGTAACTGCACCAATCAGTACGAGTGCGAGGCCGTTTGCCCCAAGGAGATCCCCGCTCGCTTCATCGCGCAGATGAACCGCGACTTCGCGCGGGCCGCGATCACGGAGGATTGAACGCGGCGTTTGGCGGGCGGACGTTACGCGGCGGTGACGCCCGTGGCGCGTGCGTCCGCTCGCGGTTCGCCGATCGGCGTCGATTTCTGGGCCTAGCATAGGAATCGTCGATTGTCGCGACATGGGAACGGTGTTTGCGACGCGCCGTGCATGAACCCCATGACGTATGACCCGTCGCATCGACCCGCGTCGCGGAAGGTGCATTCTGGCCTCGGCCTGTTGGCAGGGGCGCTCTTGTGTTCGCCGCTCTTCGGGCACGGTGGTCAGTACCGCGGCCCTGGCGGCTCGGTGCCGCCATCCGGAGGGACGTCGTCGGGCTCGAGCTCGCAGAGTTCCAATCCGGGGGCAACGGGCTCGAGCAGTTCCGGCTCGACGACTTCGGGTCCGGCAGGCGCCGCCCCCGTCGCGCCTCCGTCGTCGGCTGGACCTGCGAGTCGAGGTGCGGCTGCGGGAGGTCGGCGTGGCATCAGCCTGGGGCCGGACTACAACCAATGGCAGTATTGGTGGGAATACAACAAGGAGCCCTTCCTCGATCGTAGGGGACGACTCGCGACGCGCAGCGAGAGCGAACGCATGCTCGGCCGCGGCGTCGATAGCGGAGCGATCCAACCGCCATCGCAGGCCGATCGACGTTCGATGGTCGGTCCCCTGCTCCGCACACTCCGAGAGCCCAAGACGAGCCCGGACATCGCGTCATCGTGCATGATCGCGCTTGCGCGCATCGGCATCGCGGAGGGGTTCGTCGACAGCATCGAGCCGTTCTTGATGGATCCGAATCAGGAGAAGCGCGAAACGGCCGCGCTCGCGCTCGGCATCGCAGGCCTCCGGGAAGCGCTTCCGATTCTCGAGAAGGTCGCGAGCGGTGAGTATGCACAAGGCGTCGTCGACGTGCGGACGCGATCGTTCGCGCTGTACGGATTTGCCGCGGGGATCGATCGTCGTGCGGACTTCGTGGACGATGCTCCGGCCTTGCAGGCGAAGTTCGCCAAGATCGCGCTGAGTCTCGGCGAACGCCGCGACGTGCGCGTGGCTGCGATCCACGCCCTCACCTCGCTCGCAGCGCGATCTCCGGAGTCGGGCCTTCGACGTGCAACGCAGTCCGACCTGACGAAGTTGCTCGAGACTCCGGACGACCTGGTCGCAGCGCATGCGGCGATTGCAATCGGCAGGGTTCTCGCGAAGGCGCCCGGCAAGCACACGGCGACTTTGGAGCGCTTCCTCGAACTCCTCGAGGCTCCGTCGACGTCGCGCGACCTTCGCCGCTCGCTCTGCATCGCGATCGGGCAGATCGCGACGTCCCCCGAAGACGTCGATCTCCACGACCGATTGCGCGGAGCGATCCAGAAGAGCCGCGACCTCGCGTTCCAACGCTTCGGCACGATCGCCCTCGGTCAGATCGGTGGACGCGACAACCTCGACTTCTTGGTGGGTCGTTTGGAAGGTGGCAAGCTACAGCAGGCCGATCGAGTGTGGACGGCACTCGCCCTCGGGGTGCTCGGGCGTGGACTCGAGCGCGATGCGCACGGCAAGGATTGGCAGCGCATCGCGAGCGCACTGACCCGCGAGTTCGATGCAACCCGGCAAGCGCTTCCCGCCTCGGGCATCGCGCTCGCGCTCGGCATGATCGGTGCGAAGGATGCCGGTCCGAAGATTCTCGAACAGCTCCAAGCGCACAAGAACGACGAAGAGGCGGCCGGATACTTCGCGCTCTCGCTCGGCCTCTTGTCCGAACGCGAACATCGTGAGGAGATTCGCAAGGTCGCGCTCGAGGCTGCACGACGGGAACTCCTCGTGACGCAAGGTTCGATCGCACTCGGACTGCTCGAGGATCCCGACATCGTCGAGTCCTTGACCGCGCGCCTTCGATCGGCAGGGTCCATTACGGCGAAGAGCAGTCTCGCGCGCGCACTCGGCTTCCTCGGAGATCGCAGGTCGTTGCCCGAACTCGTCACGATTCTCGACGACCCTGCGAATCCGGATCTCGCGCGTGCCTTCGCGGCCGTCGCAATCGGCCTCGCCTGTGACAGCGAGGCCATGCCTTGGAACGCGCGCTTCGCTGCGGGCGCCAACTATCACGCCTATCTCGAAACGCTCGTCGGCGGCGGTGCAGGGATCCTCGACATCCTCTGACCGGATCTTCCTCGAGCGACGAAGAGCGCAACCACGACGCGCCGGCGGCCTTCCGTCCGGCGCGTCGTGCGTTTCTGTCGCGTGACGCACGTTCCCCCGATCACGATCTCGGAAGCGACAACCACGTCATGGGGCTCGGTCGGTTGCTCTTGCGCTGTTTCGTAACGCCGGTATTGACGCAGGGTTACGCTTCATTGATGAAGTCCTGGGAAGACTCTGCATGAGATGGCCCGCACTTTGCAAGCTGTCGCAAACTGGCGACGGTTTCGGCATAGTGCTTCCCACGGAACACGTTCGTCGCACCGGCCAACCCCAGATTTCTTCCCTCGGCAACGCAGAGGAACCAACGAGATGAACCTCACCCGAATCGCAGTACTCGCAGTGACGGGCACGATGCTCGCACTTCCTGCCTTCGCTCACGGTGGTCAATACCGTGGCCCTGGCGACACGGTGCCGCCCGGCGGCAGCGGCGGCGGTGGCCGCAGCGGTGGCGGCGGCCCCACCACTCCTGGCCCGGGTGGCCCTTCGACGCCTGGCCCGGGTGGCCCCACCACTCCTGGCCCGACGACGCCGACCGGCCCGAGCGGCGGCCCGGCCCGCGGCGGAGGACCGACCACGGGCGGACGAGGTGTCCAGCTCGGCGACGACCTCAATCAGTGGCAGTTCTGGTGGGAGTTCAACAAGGACCCGTTCCTGCAGCTCAAGAGCCGCATCTGGAGCGGTGGCACGGTCACCGGCGATGACGACATCGCGGTCGGTCGTGGCATCCAAGAGACCAAG
>JAGQQW010000380.1 GCA_020426005.1 Planctomycetota bacterium
GTCTTGCGCACGCGATCGACACTCTTGGCGAGTTCGCGTCCCTCGACGCGCGTCGCACGAAATTCGCGCGCCGCCTTCATCGCCCGTTGCTCGGGCGTCTCCTCTGCAGGCGCTGTCCACGGAGCACCGGGGACTTTCGGGCGCTTCGACGTGCCGGGGACACGTCGCCCGTCGGTCGACTCGCAGTTTTCCTCGAGCATCCGCTGGAGGGTCTCGCGATTCTTCGCTCCGGGATTGCGCCACGGGTTCTGCGGCCGCGGCGTCGTCGAACGTGCCGGCGTGGAACGTGCCGGCGTCGAGCGCACCGGAGCAGAACGCGCGGGCTGCGGCCGCATCTGGGCCGAAGCATCCAGCACGACGAGGCTCGAGATCAGTGCCGTGGCGAGCGTGAGACGCGGGGCAGCACGATGCAGGCTCCACGAGTGGTTCATATGTCTCCTCCTGTCCGTCACGACAGCTGGTTGACACCGGCTGTCGTAGTTCTGTCCTTGCGGGCTGTCCGCGCCGCCAGCGATGGCGATTTCGGGCGCGGATTCTGGAAGGGGGGCCGCGGGGCATCCGTCACGATACGGCATCCCACGCGATCAGGACACCGGGGGATCGCCGCGCGTTACCCGCGATCCTCCGAGTTCCTCGCTCGGCGCACATGGGCAAGCACGGCTCGCGCGATCCGCTGACTGGCATCGCCGTCGCCGAACAAGCCCTTTCGCGCAGGACCGCAGCTGTCCTGGGCGCAGGCCGTGCTCGGCTCGATCGAATCCAACATCCGTTCGGTCGCGGCGACGATCTCTGCTCGCCGAACTCCGCCGAGGCACGCGAAACCGGCATCGATCGCTTCGCCACGCTCGGTCGTCTCGCGCAGCACGACGACGGGCTTGCCGAAAGCGGGCGCCTCCTCTTGGATCCCGCCCGAATCGGTCATCACGAGCTCGCAGTTGCCGAGCAACGCGAGGAAGCGCGCATAGGGCTGCGGCGGAAGCAAGTGCACGCGCAACTCGTCCGCGAGCACTTCGTGCACCACGTGGCGCGCCGCAGGATTGAGATGCAGACAGAACACGATCTCGAGATCCGCGTGATTCGCGAGCAGATCGAGGAGGGCCTGTGCGATCTCGCGTAAACCGTGCGCGAGGTTCTCGCGCCGATGCGCCGTGACGAGGACATAACGCCCACCACGGCTCTCGATCGCCCGGACGACGCCAGGCAGCTCTCCCGATGATCGCGCTCGGATCCACCGCAGCGCATCGATCACGGTATTGCCCGTGACCAGGATGTCGTCGCCAGGCACGCCTTCACCGAGCAGGTTCGCTTGCGCACTCTCCGTCGGTGCGAAGTGCAGCGTCGCGATGCGAGCGATGAGTCTCCGGTTGGCCTCCTCGGGATGCGGTCTCCACAGGTCACCGGTACGCAACCCCGCCTCGACGTGCCCGATCGGGATGCGCAGATGATGGGCGGCGAGTGCCCCTGCGAAGGCCGAAGTCGTATCTCCCTGCACGATGACGAAGTCCGGCGACACACGAGCGAACGTGTCGCCGATCCGCTGGAGCGTGCGCGCAGTCGATTCCCAGAGGCTCTGCTCGGGAGCCATGACGTCGAGATCGACATCCGGTCGAAGCGCGAACGCCTCGAGCGCCTGGTCGAGGATTTCACGATGCTGCGCGGTCGCGACGAGCAGCACGCGCACGTCGCCCTCTTCGCGAAGCGTATGCACGAGCGGCGCCAGCTTGATGGCCTCGGGACGCGTCCCGACCGTGATCGCGATCGTCTTCATCCGCGCGCTGTCCAGGTGAGGTCTGCCTTGGTCCTGTCGAGCGGGTGTTGTCGACTCGCTCCTGAGCGATCAGACATCGAGGATCCAAAAGATCAAGGGCGCCAGGAGGATCGCTGCGGGAACTCGACTCCCGGCACGGGAACCGAACCGGAGCTTCGTGAGGCGGACCGTCGCAGGCACGAGCGGGGATGCGTCGAACCGGGGATGCGCCGAGCTGCCCATGGCTCGAGCGCGAGGAAGCAGGATTGTCCCGCGCCCCCCGCGCGCTACCCTCGTCCTGGAGCCGTCGACGTGCTGCACGCGCGTCGAGTTGCGGTTCGTACGTTTTTCCCGAGTCCCTTTCGCCGCGCCCAGAAGCGCTGCAACCAGTCCTGATCATGACGCTCCGCCAAGACCTCGAGAGCCTTCTCGGCCTCAACTCCGTCGACTACCGCCACGGCCTGAGCAAGGACGAACTCTTCGACGCCGCGATCGCGAACGACCGCGGTCGCATCACGAAGGACGGGCCCGACGATGCCCAGAAGGCTTGGCCGACCAAACTCGGTAAGGACGGCCCGCTGGTCTTCTACACCGATCCTTCGTGCACGGGACGGCCCGTGCAGGACACGTTCGCCGTCGCGTGGCCGGAGGTCGAGGACGAGATCTGGTGGAAGAACGACCTCCAGAAATACGACCCCGACGCGTACCTCGGGTTGCGGAAACGGGTTGCCGATCATCTCAACGCGAAGAACGCGACGCTCTACGTGCAGGACGTCTTCTGTGGCGTCGATCCCGAGTATGCGATCCCCTACCGCTTCGTCGGCGAGTACGCGACGCACGCGATGTTCGTGAACAACATGTTCCCGAAGAACGTGGAAGGGATCGAGAACGCGGACGACAAGCGTTGGACGATGATCAACGTTCCGTCGTTCCGTTGCGATCCGGAGCGCGACGGCAGCAAGTCCCAGCGCGCGGTCATCCTCGACTTCAAGAATCGCATGTGCCTCGTCGTCGGTCGCTCCGACTACTGCGGCGTCAACAAGAAGTCGATGTTCACGATCATGAACTACATGTTGCCGAAGATGGGGCATCTCTCGATGCACTGCTCGGCGAACGTCGGCGAGGACGGCGACTGCGCGATCCTCTTCGGGCTGTCGGGCACCGGCAAGACGACGCTGTCCGCCGATCCTCATCGCCGCCTGATCGGCGACGACGAGCACGCCTGGACCGGCAACGGCGTGAGCAATCTCGAGGACGGCTGCTACGCGAAACTGATCGATCTCGACAAGGACGCCGAGCCGATCATCGCGAAGGCGCTCTCGATGAAGGGCACCCTGATCGAGAACGTGCCCGCACTGGGCGACAAGCCGATTGCCGAGACGGATCCACAGGACTTCGACCTGTCCGACGCGTCGATCACGGAGAACAC
>JAGQQW010000381.1 GCA_020426005.1 Planctomycetota bacterium
AGAACCTCCGAGGGCATCGACGATCGATTCGCGGCGTTGCCAGGGAGTCGCGCCGTGCGCCCATGCCCCTTGGCGATCGAGCACCAAGACCCGCCCACACGGGTGCCTTGCGCGTCGGGTAGGTGAAGTCGTCGCGGCTGCTCTGCCCGCCGCCCTTCTTGGTGCCGAAGGGCGGGTTGGTGAGGATCACGTCCGCCTTCGCCAACGTGGCGCCGAGGCTCGTGAGGCTGTCGCCGAGGTGAAAGGTGCCGCGCATGCCGTGCAGGAGCAGGTTCATGAGCAGCAGCCGGTGCGTCTCCGGCACGAGCTCCACCGCGTGGTACGCCTCGCGCTCCATGAAGATCTGGAGCTGCTCGCCAACTTTGTAGAAGTCGTCGGTCTGCGCGCGCATGTAGCGGTCGGCCGCGATGAGGAAGCCGCCGGTGCCCGAAGCCGGGTCTTGAATCACCTCGCCCGGCTTCGGCTTCACGAGCGCGACGATGCAATCGATGAGCGGCCGCGGCGTGAAGTACTGCCCGGCGCCCGACTTCTTCTCGCCCGCGTTCTTCTCAAGCAGTCCCTCGTAGAGATCACCGAGCCCTTCTTGCTGCGCGTCGTACCAATCGAGCTGCTCGATCGCGTCCACGAGCGTCGCGAGCGTCGCGGGCTTGCGAATCGAGGTCGCGGCGTCGACGTAGATCTGCTGCACGAGCCCCTTCGCCTGCGTACCGAGATGCAGCAAGAGCTCACGGTAGAAGTTCTGCTGCTCGAGCCCCGTCTTGCGCGCCAAGTCCTCCCACCGGTAGCCCTTCGGCAGCTCGTAGGCTTCGCGATGCGGGAGCGCGCGCGTCTCGTGCTCCATCTTCAAGAAGAGCAGCCACGTCAGCTCGGTGACGTATTGGTGGTACGTGATGCCGTCGTCGCGCAGCACGTCGCAGAGCCGCCAGAGCTTCTGCACGATGTCGTGGGTCGTGGTCATGAAGGCGCTAGGCATGTCACGACGGGGTGGGCGGATCGAGTGCTAGACTCTGGCCATGAGCCTCGTCGAGTACCGCGACCCCTTCGTGGCCGGAGAGGCCGGCGACCAGTTCGGAACCTACGAGAAGTCGTATCAGGCCGCGGGTGGGATGGTCGAGATCCACCTTTTTCGTTCGTCCTCTGATGAGATCGTCGCGTTCGTGACGAAGAACGTGGGTTTCCCCGCACACTTGGCGGTGCCGCTCGCGAAGCAGGCGTTGGCGGCCGTGAGCGCGATCGAGCGCTCACGGATCGTCTTCGATGCGGGGTCATTCGTCAGCGCGTCGGGTAGCCGGTGAAGCAGGTCGAACTTCGCGCGTGGGTGCCACGTGGGCTCGACGAGCCCTTGGGGCCCCTCTCGACCAGCGTCGAAGTCGCGCAGGGGCAACCCGCGTTCGAATGCGAGGTGTCTTGCCGGGGAGCCAAGCGCGGCACCCTCGCAGGGGAGAGAGTCACGGTTGGGATCTCGTGTGCCGCAGACTCGGATGACGAGTTGTGGGCCGCTGCGTTGGAGGCCGCACCGGCTGCCCTCCATCGCGCGCTCACGCTCGCCGCGTTCGTCGGCAAGAATCGGAAGCCCATTCGCACGCTCCGGCTCGCCGACTTCTGCGAGGTCGAGGTGATCGCACTGGAGGCAGGGACCGAGCGCAAGCTCGAAGGAGAAATCCCCGCCGAACGCATCGCTACGATCCATCGGCGTTCGCTGACCGATCCGACGCAACGACTCCTCGATGGCCTGAAGGCACGCGCCGAATCCGAAGCGCTGTGGCTCGATGCTCTCGAATCGGCTCTGGAGTCACGGCGTCGAGATGCCGTAGTCGCCGCGCGCGCTGCCGTGGAGGTGGCCTGGAAGCAAGCCGCGCAAGAGGTCCTGGAGGCACACCTCGTTGGAGCAACCGAGCGTGCTCGCGAGATGATGGCTGCGATCGTGGAGCAGGCTTGCAGCGACATGACGCCACTGCCTCATCGCCTCGACAGGCACTCTGCATCGATCTTTGGGGAGTCGTTTCAGAAGCGGTGGCCGCCCAACTTGTGGAACGACGTCCAAGTTTATCTGTTCAAGGCTCGGAACGCTGGCGCGCATGGCTCGGGTGCGGTTTCCGACGACGATGCGCACCGAACCGTCGAGACGGCTCGGCGCGTTCTCGACGATCTCGAGGTCGTGCGCTCCGCGAACGTCGCGCACGAGCGACCGCCTGTTTTCGCTGTTTGATTCACGCCTCGGCAGCCCCGGATCGTTCTTCGAGAAGCTCGACCATCACGCTGACGGAGGTGCCGATGACGTCCGATTCACGAGGGGTGTCGTTCGTGACTGCCGATCCCTGGGGACGCCAGAGCGTGCGTGGGGTTCGCTGGCGCGACGTGCGACCCGTTCGAACGGGAGACGTGGGTCGATGCTTCTGAGGACCGCGGTGCTCGTCGTCCTACTCGTTGGGTGTTCCGGGTCGAACGGCCCGAAGGACTCTGGGATCGACGCGACGGTCGACTCGGGCATCGACGCACCCCTGGACGCGACGCTGGATGCGGGACGCGACGCCGGGCGTGACGGGGGACGAGACGCCGGCCCTCTCGATCCCGACTGGGTCGGGCTTCCCGGCATCCTCGACGGGTGCCAGATCGAGCGCGCCGTCGCGCCCGAGACGCTCGCACGCCTCGAATGGACGTCGTGTGGCGAGGGGTGCCAACGCCTCGTACCCGACGCGCGGTGGGCCTGGGGCGCCGTGGCGGATGCGGGGGGACACTCCGAAGGGCGCACGATGCTGTTGTTGGCCGGCCGCGAGCGACGCGAGCCTGACGGACCGACGGTATTGCTGCTCTTCGACGTAGACTCGAGCACCCCGCTGGTGGCGATGCGCCATCAGGAGACCGAGGACCGAGTCGTCTGTGCCGTCAACGTGATGGCGTTCGGTCAGGGACACGTCGCCTTTCCCGTGATCATGGTGGACTTCGAACGCGGCTACGAGGAGACCTGGGTCTTCCACGGCTCCGTCGACGAGCCGGAGGAGCTCGAGGAGCCAGTGCTTCGGATCGCGAACGACGAGCTTCCGGGCCTCGGCAACCTGCTTCAGCGCTCGTTCGCGTCGGCGACTACCGCTGCGTTTCAGGTCCAGCCGCTCGGTGAGATGTGGATCGTCGAAGGTGGAGTCCTCGCCCGTCGCGCGAACCGGGGCTC
>JAGQQW010000382.1 GCA_020426005.1 Planctomycetota bacterium
CTCACTCGTCGCGTGCCCGACTTTTTCAACGCGCTGCTAACAGTGTGTGCGTGGAAGGATTCGTGTGCTTGGCACGAGCGCGAGTTCTTCAACACGCTGCAAAACCGGCCCCCGCCAACTGATAAGATCCGCCGCCCGTGAAGCCCCCTGTCCAACTCGCGCCGCCACCTGGTCCCGTCTTGGTGATCGCGCCACACCCCGACGACGAATCGTGCGGGATCGGGGGAACCGTCGCGTTGCATCGGAGGCAGGGCGACTCCGTCCACCTTTGTTTCGTGACCGACGGAACGAGTGGCGATCCGGATGCGAAGTTCGAGGATCTCGCGCGGGTTCGGCGCGAGGAGGCGCGCAAGGCCGCCGAGATTCTCGGCGGCTGTACGTGCGAGTTCTTGGGCCTGCCGGATGGATACGAGGTCACGGATTCGGATCTCACCGCTGTCGCGCAGCTGTTCGACGCCGTGATCGATCGGGTCGCGCCGACCCTCGTCTACGTTCCGTGGAGCGAAGAAGCGCATACGGACCATGCACACAGTTGGCAGGCGTTGCAGCGTTGCTACGCCATGCGCAGAGCCGCGGGAAAGTCGTTACCGCGCGTCCTCGAGTACGAAGTGTGGTCCCCGTTGCCCGCCGACTTCGTCGTCGACGTGACGAGCACGGCCGAACTCAAGCGCTTGGCCATGGTGGCCCACGCGAGTCAGGTCGCGTATACGGACTACCCGCACCAGCTCCTCGGACTCGCTGCGCATCGATCGGTCTACTTGCCGAAGACGTCGCGGTACGGCGAGGCGTTTCGCGAAGGAGTGCTCGAATGAAACTCGCACTCTTCGTGCACGACTTCCCACCGGAGTTCTTGGGTGGCACCGAGCAGGTCGTGCTCGCCCTGGCGCACTCCTATCAGGACTCCGGTCACGAAGTCGTCGTCGTTGCCGGCTCGCAGCAGCGTCGCGCCGAGAGCGACCCGGCCATCGTCACGGAGGCGCACGAGGGGCTCCGTGTCTTGCGATTGCGTCGCTCGCAGGACGAGAACTACGGTATCTGCCTCGACTGGCCGCGCGTCGGTGGTCTCGTCACGGACATCCTCGTCGAAGAGCAACCCGATGCCGTACACGTGCATCATTGGTCGACGCTCGGCCACGACATCCTGCAGCGCGCGGCGGCTCTCGGCATCGTCGGCGGCGCGACGTTGCACGATCTCTGGACGACGTGTCCGCGCTTCTTCCGTCGCCCTCCGAGTGGGGTGCGGTGTCCGCTCGATGCGTCGCGCGAGTCCTGCGTCACGTGCGCGTCGAGCGACCTGCCGCACACCGATCTGAAGGACATCGCCAAGGACATGGAGCGGCGAGACAAGATCATCGGCCGCGAGATCGCGACCGCAGCGTTCGTCGCGGTGCCGTCCGAAGCGCAGGCGAAACTGCTGCACCGCCATGCGGCGTTCCGGACCGAGCTCGAGATCATTCCGCACGGATTGCTCGCACCGGTGCCAGAGCGTGCGCTGCCACGCGCTGCCGGCGCTCCGTTCCGTGTCGGCAGTTTCGGAAACGTCGTTCCGGAGAAGGGCTTCGATCTGATCGTCGAGGCACTCGGGCACCTCGGTGAGGAAGTCGAGCTCCGCATCTCGGGGCGTTGTCCCCATGCTGGGTACGTCGAGGCGCTCGAGCGTCGGGCGCGGACGCTCGGCGTACCGTTCACGTACACGGGGCCTTATGGCCCGGGGGATCGGCATCCGGCTCTCGACCTCGATCTCGCGATCTTCCCGTCGCTCTGCCACGAGTCGTACGGTCTCGTGGTCGACGAAGCCCTCGCGCGCGGTGTTCCGGTCGTCGTGTCCGGCCGCGGCGCGTTGCCCGAGCGCGCCGAGCGCGGTGGCAAGGTCGTTCGGCAAGGTGGTGTCGGGCCCCTGGAGGTCGCACTCGCGAACTTGCTGCGCAGCCACAGGCAGCTCGAAGCGCTGCGGTCCGAGATTCCGACGGATTTTCCGACGATTCGGCAGGCAGCGGATCGTTACATCGAACGCTTCACGTCGCTCTCCAGGGTTTCATGAAGCTCGATCACGCATTTCCCGCCATTCGTGACCGCAATTCGCTTCCGCGCGAAGTGCTCGTCGTCGTCGCACACCCTGACGATGAAGTCATCGGAATCGGCGGTCTGCTCGCGTTCCACGGTCGGCGGGGCGATGTCGTCCACGTCGTCCACGCCACTGGGGGGGATGCCGGTGACCCGCAAGGCCTGCATACGGGTGGCGACATCGCGCAGATCCGTGCGCGCGAAGTCACGGCGGCACTCGCCGTTCTCGGCGTCGATGCACCGCATGGACTCGGGTTCGCGGATGGCGCGTTGGCAAGGAGCTACGACGATCTCGTCGAGCGACTCGCAGCGCTGTTCGTCGAGCGGCGCCCCGAACTCCTCTACACGTTCTTCCCGGGCGAGTATCACGTCGATCACCGCGTTCTTGCCCGTGCGTGCTGCGATGCGCGTGACCATCTGCCGAGCGATTGCGTGATCCGGCTCTTCGGCGTCAACCAGGTCGTGCCGTTCGGTGTGCTCTACGATTACTCCGATGTCGTCGACGAAAAGGACCGAGCTCTCGCTTGTTTCGCGTCGCAGCTCGCGTACATCGACTTCAAGACGAAGGCACTCTGTCGCGACCGTGCGGCGACCGTCAACGTCGAGGATGTCCGTGTGACGCATGCCGAGCTCCTCGCGGAGGTGGATACCCTGAGTTGGCCGCGATACGTCGAACGAGTCGAGCAACTCGAGGAGGTCAGTCGTGGCTGATGGCGCTGCCAAGAGCGACGAGGCTCGCATGGATTCTGGCGCGGAAGTTTCGCTCGTGATCTCGGTGTGGAACCGCAAGGACGACTTGCGCGAGAACCTGCAGTCGTGCTTCGCGCAGACCGTGCCGGCCACCGAGGTCATCGTCGTCGACAACTGCAGCCACGACGGCACGCCGGAGATGGTGCGTGCCGAGTTCCCGGCGGTGAAGCTGGTGTGCATGCCGCACTCCGACTACGGCGCCTGCGAGACGTTCAACGTCGGCTTCGCCTCGGCCGGTGGCGACTTCGTCGGCATCCTCGACGACGACGTGATCCTGCCGCCCGACTTCATCGAGCGCATGCTTGCCGAGTTCGCGGCCGAGCCCGAGACCACCGCGGTCCTGTCG
>JAGQQW010000383.1 GCA_020426005.1 Planctomycetota bacterium
CAACTTCCTCGATCACTATCTCGACGTTCCGTTCGACCTTTCGAAGGTCTTCTTCATCGCGACGGCCAACGTGCTCGCCAACATTCCTGCGCCGCTGCGCGACCGCATGGAGGTGATCGACATCCCCGGCTACCTGACGAGCGAGAAGGTCGAGATCGCGCTCCGGCATCTCGTGCCCAAGCAGCGCGAGGCTCATGGTCTCAAGGCCGGCGACCTCAAGATCTCGAAGACCACGATGCGCGCGATCGTCGAGGGCTGGACGCGCGAAGCCGGAGTGCGCGGACTCGAGAAGCAGATCAGCAAGATCTGCCGCAAGACGGCGCTGCAACTCACGAAGCGTCGCAAGCGCAAGAGCTCGAGCGTCGCGGTCGCTGCGCTTCCCGACATCCTCGGGCAGCCTCGCTTCGGAACGGTTCGCCTGCGCCGCATCAAGCAGCCTGGCGTCTGCCAAGGGCTTGCATGGACGCCGGTGGGTGGCGAGGTTCTCTTGATCGAGGCTGCGACGTGGCCTGGCAAGGGACAGATTCAGGTCACGGGTAGCCTCGGTGACGTGATGCGCGAGTCCGTGCGCATCGCGCACAGCTATCTGCTGAGTCGAGCGAAGAGCTTCGGACTCGATACCGAGGCACTCGAGAAGAACGATCTGCACGTGCACTTCCCTTCGGGTGCGATCCCCAAGGACGGACCGTCCGCGGGGATCACGATCGCGAGTGCGCTGCTCTCGCTGTGGCTCGGGAAGCGCTGCCCGTCGGATCTCGCAATGACCGGAGAACTCACGCTAGCCGGCAACGTGCTTCCGATCGGTGGCGTGCGCGAGAAGGTCCTCGCCGCCAAGCGCGAGCGCATCACGCGCATCGTCGTTCCGAAGGAGAACCAAGCGGACGTCGATGAGATCGACAGCGAACTCGTCGACGGTCTCGAGTTCTCGTTCGTCGCGACGTTCGATGACGTGCTCGACGCGCTCGGCTTCGTCAAGCGTTCCTAGGCGGTCCTTCGTCCCTGCATCCGCGACCTGCTCGAATCGTCGCGATTATTTCCTGGGATCACGCCGTGCCGTGCGGCATTCCCGGATAGCTTGGAACGCAGCCGGCTCCGAGTGAGTCGGTTGCCTGCCCACCGGCATCCAAACCCAAGGCGTCGAAACGTACAGGTACGCACTACCATGCATCGACTCAGCTACTCCGTGATGTTGGCGGTTGTAACGACCACAACCCTGGCCGCCCAAGGCCGAACCCTCATCGTTGGCCCTGGCGGCTACAGCGACTTCCCGGCTGCGCTCGCTGCTGCCGTCGACGGAGACACGATCCGGCTCCGAGATGGCAAGTGGACCGGAGGAACGATTACCAAAGCCATTCGAGTCGTCGGTGATCCGTCCGCACGCTTCGAGACCAAGGACCAGTTTCCAGCGATCGACATCGTTGGGATTCCTGCAGGAAAGACGGTGACGTTCGAAGGCGTGAGCGCCGCGATCACTTTTCTCGTGGAGTACCAGCCGCGCGGCGACTTCCTACGCGTGCGCGATTGTGATGGCAACGTGCACCTCGATGGACTGATCGCGACGTACGGCAATGTGCGATTCGGTACGTGCCGCCCGCTCCAGATCAGCAATTGCAAGAACGTCTCGATCTCCGACTGCGTCATGCAGGGAGGAGTGAACTCCATCGCGTCCAGCATCGTTTCGATCCAAGATTCGAGGCTGACGGGTGCGTTCGGGTACTACGATTCCGATCCTCGAAGCGGCTTGTTCCGCTACAGCTCGTCTGCGATGAACGTCGCGAGCAGCGTCGTCGTCGTGGCCACTTCGGAAGTCGTGGGGGGCAGTGCAAGTCCGACCTTGTGGCCAGGATTCGGTGCGCAACCTGCCATCGAGCTTTCGAATTCGTTGATGAAACTCGCGGGATCGAAGCTCCGCGTCGCTGCAGGGCAGGACATCAACCTCAGGACCGGTTCCGACGGCATCGTCGGGGTAGGTCAGTTGCTCGTCGATCCGCGCGCGACGATCGTCGGTAGCACTGGTTCATACGTCGGCTATCGGCAATCGATGCTCGCCGCATTCTTCCGATGGCCGTCGCTCCGCGTGCGTGGAGACACGCCGGGAGGGACGATCACCGGTGAAGTCGAAGGCATGGCGACAGGCGACTTGGTCGAACTCTACGCGAGCCTGCCTGGATCTCCAGTCACGTTGCCCGTGGATCGGCTCGGGACCCTGTGGCTCGATCTCCCGACTCTCATCGTGTTGGGGCGTGGTGCGACACTGCCGACTATGCCGCTGTCGATCCCGATTCCGCAGGATGCGACCCTCGCCGGACTCCCGCTCACGTTCCAGGCGTTGGTTTTGAGTGGCACGACGCTGCGCTTCTCGACACCGGCGACCGTCGTGCTCGACTGAGATCCTCGAGAACTCGATCGCACGCGCAACGCGACTTGGAAGGTCAGGTGTCGAGGACCCACTCGACGCCGTTGGAGGTCGCGACGAACCCTGGGGTTGTCGAAGCGAACTCGATCGACTGCAGCGTCAGACGCTGGTCGCGCAGTGCAGGATTGTTCGCTCTACGTGAGTTTCGATCACGTCGAGCCGGTGGTCGGCACGACGCTGAGGATGACCATCCCCAACGCGCCGTCCCTGATCTGCATCGGGGACTCGCGCGGAAGTCCCCTCAAGTCGATCGCGCGGTGCTGCCGAAGGATCGAGGACACGGCGGAACCGTTGTCCGCCCTCGGAACCCTCCTCCATAGCGGTGACCCATGGGCATGACCCAGGCGATCAAACTCCCGGTTTCTTCTGGCCTCCTCGTGCTCGGACTCTTCGCGCTGCCGATCGTGACTTCGTGCAGCAACCCGAAGGGTACCGGCGGGCCCGTGCTCAAATCGATTCCCGTGCAGCGCGCACCGGGTGGCACGTCGTTCTCCCTCGACCTCAAGACGTACACGACCGACGACACGCAGACGGCGACGTACACGGTGCTTTCGGGCGGCGGTTCGTTCAGCGGCAGCGTGTACTCGCGACTGTTCCCGACGCTCGGGACGTACACGGTCAGTTTCGAAGCACGCGACTTCCGCAACAACGTCGCGCAGGGTT
>JAGQQW010000384.1 GCA_020426005.1 Planctomycetota bacterium
TGCAGTTCTTCGAGGAACGTGAGTTGACGTTCGTTTCGGGTCATGTGCTACTCCGAGAGGAAAGGATGCTCGTCACGAAGGATCGCTGGATCGTTGCAACGAGACGGGGCTGTGGAACAACGGTTCGCCGACCCGGACGCGTGTGCCGGATTGGATGTGATCGGCGAACGACAGTTCCGAACTCGCGAAGACGAGGATCGTCGATCCATGTTCGAACCACCCGAGCTCGTCGCCTTTCGTGAACGTCGCGTTGCAGGCGATGTCGTTGGGGCCGCGGTAGCGCAGGTCGAGCAGGGATGGCAAGCAATGCAGACGGATACTCGCGACCAGGATCGCAGCGACCGGTACGAGCGTGACGTGCACGGCGTCTGCCGGAATTTCGAGGTCCAGGACGGCGCGTTCGTTCTTGCAGAAGAGGTTCTCGATCCGCTTGCAAGCGATCGGATTGACGTTCCAGGTATCTCCTGACACGTATGTGACGCGATGGAGAGCGCCGTCACACGGTGCGTGGAAGCGATGGTAGAAGCTCGATTTCAATCGCAGCGTGACGAACTTGCCGTTGCGGTATCTCTGCACCAACGAGTCGTCGCACAGCAAATCACGGATCGAGTACGGAAACCCTTTCGCTTGGAACGCTCGTCCGTCTTCCACGTCGCCATGGGCACCGACGATCGCATCGCACGGGCTCGTCACGACTTTCGGATCCGTATCGATCGGTCGCGACCCGGGTCGCAGTTCTCGTACGAAGCAGTCGTGAAGACTGTCGAATCGATTCTTGCTCGCCTCGGACAAATCGAGGTCGGGGGCGAAGCGTCGCCAGATAGCGATCGAGCCGCGAGTCAGCGTCTTGTTCTGGATCTTGCTGTACCAACCCATGAGCCGCGTCGCCATGCGGCGCGGAATCCGATTGGTGACCAAGAAGTTGATGTCCTCGTTGAGGATCAGCTTCTGCAGTACGCTTCTCTTGCCGCCGTTTGCATGCTGCATTGCGCCGATATTCATCGCGATTTCGATGAACGCCGGGCCATGCGACAGATCAAGAAATGGCGTAGCGGCTCGAGGCGTCGTGTCCCTTACTGGGCCGTCAGCTCCACGTGGCCTCGATAGGCTCCGTTGGCTCCTCGATGTTCTCCGTTCTCGACTCCTAGCGCGAACTGGATCTCGTCGCGACCGAGCATCCGCTCCCTGTGTGCGAGCACTCCTGGCCACGCATCGATGTCACCGAGAACGCGTATGCCCCATCGGGTCATGGCGAAAACGTAGGGATCGAGCAACGAATAGTCGTCCAGCATCCACTCGCGGCCGTCGAGGTGTGCGTCGAGAGTGTCGTAAGCGGCCCTTATGATCGGCTTGGACGCCTCGCGAAGTTCGTCGTGCTGCTCTTCGTTCGGTAGGTACCGTTGTGGCTTGAAGAACGGGTAGAACGCGACGTGAAACCCACTGTCGAGCCAACTGAGCCAGAAGTGCAGCGCGTCGCGCTCGACACTCCCGTCAGACGGAAGCTGACCTGCGCCGGCGTGGGCTGCGATGTGCAGCAAGATCGCGGCGTTCTCCGTCAGGATGCGACCATCATCGGTCGCTGCCGCCGGGACTTGGCTTCGTGGGTTGATCGAGCGGTAGGCAGGACCGAAACGCTCATCGCGCGTGACGTGACACAAGGAAAACGCGACTCGTGTTGCTCGTAGGTACGCGATGCAACCGAGGGCGCACGTACCCGGCGTGTAGTAGAGAATCATGCACGCCAGCGTACGCGATGTTGCCGCGACGACAGAGTAGCGAACGACGAAGCCTCGCCCTCGTGGCGGCGCGGCCTCGTCGTTCGTCAAACACCTGCGGTCAGCGGTTCGATCGCGATCTCGATCGGCACCTTGTGCGGATTCTTCACACGAATCGAGCCCGCACTCATGATCACGGTCGCATTCGGTTCGAGATGGGCGGTTTCGCCCTTCTTGCCTGCGTCCTTGGCAACGACTTCGATGTGCTTCGCTCCGCGATTCCGGATGGCAACAGCGACTCGCGCTTCCGGATCGGTCACGTAGTAGATCAGGTCGGTGGATTCAGGCCGAATCACTCCGCGCATGTACAACTCCTTTTGCAACGGTCATGGGGTCCTGGCAACGGTGGGTTCAGGCACGCTCGCCAGGTGGGTTGTTCTAGCGAGTCCGTGGTTCAATCGTTAACAATCCGTGAACTGCGAGTCGAAAAGAACGGGCATGCTCCGAGTGCTTGCCTTCGCCGTTCCAGTCGCGAAGTCGCTTGCGCGGCGCATGACTCGTCTTTGTCAATACGCAGTTCGATCCGATAGAGCCACTTCCTCTATCGTCCAGTTCACGATCGCTCTTGCGTTCTTCTTTCTGCGCCTTACGAAATCGGTTCGTTCCACCATTCGTCCCTCACGGCGCGATCCTGGTTGCGAGTTGCGGGTGAGCGCTTGTCCAAGTGCGCGAGCATCAGCGCGACTCGAGGATTGTTGGTGAGTTTTGCCCGGTTCGCATCCAGGAATGCCCAGTAGAACGATGTGATCGGGCAATCTTGTGCAGGGTCGAACCTGCACGTCTTACATGCATCGCCCATGCGGTGGATGTAGGCAGCGCCCGACACGTAGGGTTTGGACGTGAACAAATCGCCGAGTGCATATGTTCCCATGCCGAGCACATTGGGCTCTACGACCCAATCGAATGCGTCTTCGTAGGCGACCCAGAACCAGTCACAAAGTTCGCGCGCGTCGACCGCGAGCAGGGTCGCCACGTTCGCGAGCACCATGAGGCGCGTGATGTGGTGCCCATAGGCGTGTTCCCAGACTCCTCGCACGACGTGATCGAGGCAGTGCATGCCGCTGTCGGCGCTCCAGAACGCAGGTAGGAGCTTCCTGTCGGCTCCCAGGAAGCGCGGCGCGACGACGTCATCCTCGTCCGCTTGGATGTCCTGCGGAGCGGTCACCTGTGGTGAAGGCTCGGTTTCCCGTGGTGGCCACTTCGTACCTTGCCAGCGATGCCAGCCACCGTCGCCAATGGAGGTTCTCCGGTTCGTCGACCATCGTTCCGGCAGATCGCGGAAGCCGTCCGTCGTCGC
>JAGQQW010000385.1 GCA_020426005.1 Planctomycetota bacterium
TTTAACCCCATGGCACTTGAGCCCCATGCCTTGATGCTTACCTCGCTCCTTACGCCATGATCGATTATTTTTCTGTGCGTTTCGGGAAGGCGGCCGAGCAACTCTTCCGCCGACTGCCGGAGCGCATCTTTTCGCCACTCGCCTCTGCAAACCGGCAGCAGTTCTGGACGCTGCTTTGCGCACTCCATGTCCGTCGCTTTGGCCCGGACGCCCCACTGGCGCCGAGCGAAGGCTTCGCTCAACGTGACATGACGCGCGATATCGAAGATGTCCTCGTGGAACTCGACTGGGAAGACGAAGGCGAGGATCCGGCCACGCCGCTCGGCATTCGCGCAAACACGGTGCTGCAAAGGCTCATCGACACGGGCTGGCTGCGCACCGACCGTCACGGTGTGGAAAAACGCGTCGGCATGTCGCCTGCCGTAAGTCAGTTTCTCACGCAGCTCGTTACCTTCGCAGAGACTGGCCCGCTCTTCGTGGCCGGAAAGGTCAGGTCAATAGATGCCAACCTTCGCATCGTCTCGGAGGAGATGGACGGTGACTCCCTCGCGGAGGCAGCGGAGCAGGCACGAAATCTACTCGAGCACGTGCGTAACACCGGCTTGAACGTGCGCGATGTTATGGCTGCGCTTACGCCCGAGCTCTCTACTGGGGAATACGTGCGCCGCTTCTTCAGCGACTACGTGACCGACATCTTCATCGGTGACTACCGGGAGCTGAGAACCCGCGAGCATCCGTTGAGCCGCCGCCAACACATACTGGAACTCGTCGAGCGCCTTGCGGCCAGTGCAGAAGTCCGGGGCCGGCTTCAGCACTCCTACCAGACCCGACGCTGCGGCGGCGACGAAGCCAGGGCAAAGCGCTTGCTCGAGCGCGATTTCGACCGTTTGCGCGAACTCTCGAGAATCGACGAGTACCTGGACCGCTTGGATAGCGAGGTGCGGCGTGCGAACAAACTAGCGCTGACCTTCCTCGATTATCGGCTGCGCTCGCTTCGCCCGGTCGATGATTTGCTGAAGAGCGCGATCAACGCACTCGTCGATGCGCCTGAGGTTGTCGTACCTTGCTCCCCAGGTCCTATGCTGGCATCGGGGAGCCTGGCCGAGCGGAGACGCACGGTGGAGCGCCCGCCGCCTGATGCGCTGCGTCGATCGATACCGACGGATCGCGATATTGCTTTGATGCGGATCGCAAACCGGATTCTCGAGGCGCGTCAGATAACGCCTGAGCGGCTTACGGCCTTCGTTGCATCCCAAGCGGACGAACAGGGCCGTATCTCCAGCGATAGGCTCGAGATCGACAGCATTGAAGCCGTGGTTGC
This sequence comes from Planctomycetota bacterium, assembly GCA_020426005.1. GTDB lineage: Bacteria > Planctomycetota > UBA1135 > UBA1135 > JACKHW01. The sequence goes on from JAGQQW010000385.1 coordinate 1,322, forward strand.
CAAGCAGGCGCTGGCCGATATCGCGCTGGCGATGGGCGGCACGGAACAAATGCGACGTAATGCGCGGGCGCAGGCAAGGGGATTCGATGTCGTGCCTGACCAAGGCGAGTCCGAACCCCTCGATGCGCTACTGAGCGGGCGTCGCTTTGCCATCAAGATCAGGGAGCGCTAAGTGGACTGGGATCTCGTAGCCGAGCGATCGAACGGCCAATATGCAGCAGAAGACTTCGAGCGCACAGCTTATCGGCTGACGGCGGAGCAAGTCCTGTATCACGCTGACCGTGGTTCGCGCGCCGCGTACTGGCTGGTCGATCGCTACGAGCGGCTTTTCCGTGAGGTGCTCGATCCAATCGGGATTGAACTTACCGTCAATCGGCAGTTGCGCTACCTCGTTGCAACGCCACGCCATGGTGCATCGACACCAGCCTCGACGATGCACACGCTTGTAGCATTGGTGCTTCGCGGGGTCTATGACGAATTCGCTCGCGCAGGCGGACTCACTGATGACGGTGAGGTCGTCGTCGATTCAGTGGAACTGGGAGAAAAATTCCGACTGATGACTGGTCGCGAGATGCCGTCCAAGGCGGAATTCGATGCTGCTCTGCGGGTCATGAAGCGCTGGGGGATCGCGCGCCGTGGCAGTGATGAGTTGGACGACGGCGCAGGCTACTCGGTCGTGATCCGGCCCGGGATCATTGAAGTGCTTGGCGAAACAGCGCTGGCGAGACTCGCCCGGTGGGGTAATTCGGCCGATGCCTCGGCTGGTAATGAAGGGCCAGAAGAGGAAGACGCGAGCGAAACGGCGGAGGGGCTCAACGATGAAGCTTGAAGCGGTGCACCTTGTCCAGTTCTTCGCTTACGAACGATTCACGCTATCCCCCGGCGAATCGACCGGGATCTTTGGTGCCAACGGATCGGGCAAATCGAGTTTTCTGGACGCCGTGCAGATCGCGATGTTCGGTGCAAATTCGAATCTCACCGCCCTGAACGCGCAGGCGGACGAGTCGACCAAGAGTTCCCGATCGATACGCGGCTATTGCCTTGGGCAGTTTGGCGAGAACCCGGAGGACCGTATTCGCCAGCGCGCGAACACCTACATCACGTTGGTTTGGCGTGATCCGTCCAGCAACCGGCCGGTTTCGATGGGCGTTGCGATCGAAGCGAGCGGCGACAGTGAAAAGCACAACGTGCTGGGTCGATATCTCGCCGACGGCGTCGAACTGACGCTCGGTGATCACATGACCTCACGCGATGGGCAGGAAAGTCCGCGGGACTGGAGAACGTTTCGTGCCGATCTGGCCCGACGGGTGGAAAGCGTCTGCGGCCACGCCGAGGATCTCTTCTTCGATTCGAGCGAGAAATTCATCAAGGCTTTTCTGCTGCTGATGAGTGCCGGCAAGGATGCGGGCAGCGTCGCGCTCTTCAAGCGGGCCTTCCGATTCGCAATGCGGTTGCGCTTCGACAAGTCCGTCGATTCGATCATTCGCGATGAGGTGCTCGAATCCCGGCCAACGAACATCAAGGCGTTTCGCGAACTGACCGAGACTTTCCGTCGCTTGAGGGTCATGGTCGAGGATGTCGAGCGACGAATTCGCGAAGGGGCAGAAATCGAGAAGCTCTTCATCGAGGCGGACAAACTCGAGCGGCGCGCAGGCGCGTGGCAGGTACTCGCAGCAGACGTCCATGGCGAACACGCGATGGACGAAGCCAATGCCGCACAGGGGA
>JAGQQW010000386.1 GCA_020426005.1 Planctomycetota bacterium
CGCATGGTTCCACTCGCGCGAACGCTGGGCGAAGATCCGCTCGTGAGCGAGAGCGAGAACACGCTCGCTGAGGCGATTGGCAAGCTCGTCATACATCGCTTGCTTCTCATCGACACTTGGATCTCCGGCAGTCCAGGTGACCGGTGACTGGATCATCAGCCACACCTGATCCTGAAGCCATGCCTGAAGATCGGCAACTGGCTGAAGGTTCCGGTACTCGTCCTGGTTCATCACGGCGAACCTGCGGCTGAGGGCCTTGATCGATGCCCAGTGTGCCTTGTCGACTTCGTTGGACGTAGTCAGTCCCAGGATCGCTCTCCAGTGCCGATGGAACCCTTCCACGGCGTCGCGAATCGCAACCACGAGGTTGGTCCGGTCGTAGACGGGGCGCGTCTCGGCGAGCGTCGGGCGATCACCACTGCGTTGAAGCGACTCAAGCAGGCGGCGGAACTCGGCGACGGTGAGCTCGTCGTCATCGGCGTTGAGCTTGCGGTGGCAATCCGCAAGGAAGAACGAGGCGTCTCGCACTCTTGCGCGAAGGGGGCGTTCCGCGAAGACCCCGAGGTCTTGGCCGATCCGAGCGAGGACACCATCACACGCCTTCACAACGTGGAGCGCTCTGTCGGCCGGGGTGGGGAGGTTGTCTCCGGTGACTGCGTCGAAATGGGTGAAACAGATGTGCAGCTTCGCGCCGTGACCGGTTCGTGCGAGTGAACGCAGCAGTGCGGTGGGGGCCGCTTGAATCGGGTGTTTCGAACTGTCTACCAATGTGACTGCGTCGGCCTCAGCGATCAGCCGTGTGAACTTCGTTGAGATGCTGGAAGCGCTGTCCACTGTGTGCCCAAGCCCTTCGGTGTCGATGATCACCAACCTCGGGGTGTCGCCCTCATGCCAGGCCGGGCGGAAGGGGCCGCGTACGCGGACGCCGTCGACGAGCGGTGTCAAGAGTCGACCGAAGCCAATCTTCGAGTTGCTGGTGAAGCGCCGGAGCTGACGGATGAATTCGGCACGGTCGCCAGTCGACCAAACCCACGACGTTGGCCAGCTCTGACGATTGCGGCGGAGCTCGCCGATGTTCCCGATGAGGTCGAAGCGACGTCGCATCTCGTCGACCAGGGCGTCCGTTAGCCGGTGGACGTCGTCGTCATCGCGCAGATACTCATCGAGCCCCTCTTCGACCAGTTCTGATCGAACGAGTTGATCCTCGTCGGTTAGGACCGATCCAAGGTCCGCCTCGATGCGAGCTACCGCCGTGTCGGAGATGGCGATGACGCGGTCGACGACCTCGTCGATGAGCTGATTGGTTTCATCGAGCGAAAGTTCGCCGAGTTCGGGCATTCCCTTGTCGGCGGCCGCGCCCCTGGACGCGAACGATGTATTTGCGAGAAGACCAGAGACCGATTCTGAAGCGTCGTTGTCAGCCGGAGCGCCGTTGCCGAGCACGTAGTTGAAACGGAATCGCTCGTCGCGATGCTGGAGAAGCGTTCTGCGGATTTCGGATCGGTCCTCTCCGCGGTGGCTGGCGAGGGCGGCCTGCAGCACGCAGTCCTGAAGGTGCGCCGTCACCTCGTCGAGCGAAAAGAACGTGACGGCAGCCGAGTAGTCGCCTTCGCCGATGATCACCTCTGTGTCTGCGATCGTCGTCCGACCAGTGGCGGTCGTCGGGAAGCGCTCCGTCTCGGGATCGGTGCCAATCAGTTGACGGAGGACGGTGGTCTTGCCGGCCCCGGTCGTACCGAGCAAGAGCACAGTGCGGTAGCCCTCGTTGGCACTCGGCAGCGGTAGGAGTTCCTCGCGGCGGGCACGAGTGTCTCGAGCCTCGGCCGTCATGGGTCCGAAGAAGATGTCGACCACGCGGTCCGGGAAGCGGCCCGAGGCCTCTGCACGCGCTGAAGCGGACCACCAGCGCTCGTCGGCGAGCATTGCGTTGAGCGCCACGACCAGGATTTCCGCTTCGTCATCGTCGCGGGTTCCGAGTCCGTAGCGCATCCGCTTGCCGGGCTTGCCGGTATCGGGGTTGACGACTGCGGGATGTCGGAAGATGACCGACCATCCCGCCCGCTGGGTCCGCGTCTTGCTCGCTTGGTAGGTAGACATCGTTTGCGCTCCTGTTGTACCGACGTTGTACCGGCTACCATGGCAGGAGTCGCCTTGACTGTCAAGGCCCGTCGGTACAACATCAGTACAACGTCTTCTTGCGCCTCCCTCAGCGGCCACAGCCATCACCCTGGACGTCACTAGGAGGGATTCCCGCCGGCAGTCCGGGATTTGGCAGGAGCTAGCGTGAACGTGCCCGCCCCTCTCGTGGATGGCCGTCATCGCGGGCCTACGGAACTCGACAACTGGGGTGGATATGCGCATCGACGACTTGCGTGAGGCGGACCCTTATGCGCAGCTGCGGCGTGGCCGAACACGCCCGGATCCGGACGCATCGTGCGAACACGACATGCTTACTCTGGAAGCCACCGAGCTGGCACACGGGCGGCGGCACCTGACGATCGTTCACGGTGACCCCCACGACATCGCCGCATCGCGGCACCTCTCCGAGTTCTACGAGGAGCTGCGTCGGCTCGCCGCCTGTTGCGGGTGGGTGCGTGTCCGCGGGAACGCCGAGTACGTCACCGTGACCGTCGGGGGAGCGGTCGCCGACGAGCAGATTGCGCTGTTCGAGGCTGCTGCGGCGTTTGCGGATCCTGGCGCCTGGACGATCGTGGCCTCGGCCGTGCCGCCGCTCAGCTGATGTTGCTGGAGGTTCGCTGCGAACGAAGTTCGTTGTAGAGCGCGGTGGTCGCCGGCGACGGTTCGACCTCGAGGTCGGCCAGGTACACGCACAGCTCTTCGTACGCGCCGACGAGGCCTCGTGTGTTCCCGGCGTGCGCCTCGAGTCGCATGCGGAGCCGGTAGAGGTGCTCGTCTCCCGGGAGGCCGCGCAACCCTCGACTGATCGCATGGCGGGCGAGGTCGTGCTGTCCGGCCTCGACAGCCAGAGACACGAGACGGTCG
>JAGQQW010000387.1 GCA_020426005.1 Planctomycetota bacterium
CTTCAGTCTTGCCGAGCCCGTCTTCCCCTGGATGGCGCACGCGACCATCACCGGGATGGCGTATCGACTGGCACAGCGCTGAATCTATCCGAGTTCGTCACCGCGCTGCTATCGTCTGCGGCATGGAATATCGACGTCTCGGAAAGAGCGGGTTGCAAATCAGTTCGCTCTCCTTCGGTTCTTGGGTCACGTTTCACTTTCAGGCCGACACGTCGGCTGCGAAGGAGATGATGTCGTGCGCGTACGACCACGGCGTCAACTTCTTCGACAATGCCGAGGTTTACGCCGGCGGTGAGTCCGAGCGAATCATGGGCCAAGCGCTTCAGGAGCTCGGTTGGGGGCGTGACACGTATTGCGTGTCCTCGAAGGTGTTCTGGGGTGGGCAACTTCCAACGCAGCGTGGGTTGTCTCGCAAACACGTCCACGATGCGTGTCACGCCGCATTGAAGCGGCTCCGAGTCGACTATCTCGACTTGTTCTTCTGTCATCGTCCCGATCTCGATACGCCGATCGAAGAGACGGTGCGCGCGATGACCGACCTCATCGCGCAGGGCAAGGTTCTCTACTGGGGCACTTCCGAGTGGAGTGCCGATCAATTGTCCGAAGCCGCAGGCGTTGCCCGTGCTCTCGGAGTGCCTGGTCCGACGATGGACCAGCCGCAGTACAACATGTTCGTTCGCGATAAGGTCGAACGCGAGTTCTCACGCCTCTACGAGACGATCGGGCTGGGCACGACGATTTGGTCGCCACTCGCATCGGGGATCTTGACCGGCAAATACGCGAACGGCATTCCAGACGGGTCTCGCATGTCGTTGCCCGAGTACGGCTTCTTACGCGAACGACTCGAGAGCGACGAGGGGCGACAACAAGTGGAGAAGGCCGGTGCGCTTCAAGGGCTCGCGACCGAACTCGGAACGACGCTGCCCAAGCTCGCGATCGCGTGGTGCCTCAAGAACGAGAACGTCAGCACCGTGATTCTCGGCGCGTCCAAGGTCTCACAACTCCAAGAGACCCTCGGTGCGCTCGACGTCGTGCCGCAGCTCGATGCCGAAGTGCTCCAGAAGATCGAAGGCATTCTCGGCAACAAGCCTTCGGAGCTACCGCGCTACTGAGATCGGCCTCGCACGATGGTGTCACGACGGTGGATCGTGGAGCGACTCACGACCGTGCGTCGTCGCAGCAGCACGATGGTCATGGCATCGTTCGGGATCTGTAGCCAGACATCGCCTGCGCCCTTGTGGCGCGGGGCTGCGGTCACGCGGCGGGTTGCATTGTTCGCCAGCAGCCCGAACGGCAAGGTCTTGTCAGAACTCGAACGAAACTCCGCGGTGTCGTAGTCGACATCGTAGTGCGGCAACACTTGGACGTGGCTTGCCCCGTTGTGCACGAACTCGATGGATTGTCCACGACGGGCGCCGGCGAGTGGGAATTCGCCTCGTCGTCCTTCTCTGTCGACGATGATGAGGCGTCCGAGTCGTTCGGGGCATCGATCGACGACGACGACGCCATCTGCGTTGGTGTTGCGCAGTTTGACGTGTTCTACGTTGACATCGCGACCGCTCTGATCGACGGCTGTGCGAAATACCAGTGTCGCGCGAGCGCCTGCGATCGGCTTTCCTTTCGGACTCACGATCCGAAAACGGCGCGGGGACTGACGATCGCATTTCAGAGTCACGAAGCGCTCGTGAGGCGGGATCGATGCGCTGACCAGGCAGGCACGTCCGGACTCGTCCCACACGCGCAAGCGATAGGAGCGATCGAACAGTCCAGTCATGTCGAACTTGCCGTCGGGTCCGGTTTCGATCACCGAAGAGCGGCCGCCGACGAGGGCTTCGAGCGAGTCGAGCGACGTGCCGGGATGCGTCGGATTGTCGAGGGCGATCCGAGCACCGCCCTGCGGTAGCCCATGAGCATCGACGACGACTCCGGACAACCTGTGCACCCGTTGTTGCAACGACACGACGAGGCTGGAAGCGATGAGGCTGCCCGCTTTCAGGGAACGAGCGAGACCGACGATGTGCACACCGCCTTGCCCCGTGATCCACCCAGAGAGGGTCGTGTCTTCTCCGACCGGCACATCGTCGATTCGAAACTTGCCCAGTGCGTCGGCTTGGACGACGCGATCGCCGATTGCCATCGAAGCGCCACTCGCCGGCGAGCCGTCGTCTCGTCTTACGAGTCCAGCAAGGGTGACGATTGTCGGGCGCGCAGATCGAAGAACGAGATCGAACTTGGAGGCGAGTCTCGCATGTAGACGGCGGCTGCCGAACTCGATCGAGTTGCCCCGCGCGTCGATCGAGACCCGGATGTCGACCGGCACGTCGTGCAACCGGTAGAAGCCGCGTTCGTCACAACGTACCTCGGGGGATATCGCGGCGTCGTCGACGCGATCGAGTCGGCGTCCGGAGATGGCGGCTGCGTTTCGCCGTAGATCGTGAGGATCAAAATCGTCGTATCGCCAGCGTACGGAGCAGCCCGGAAGCGGCGTTCCCGCCTCCGATCGAACATGTCCCTGCACGTCGGTCGAACGACTGGCGATCCACGTCCGAACTCCGCTTTCTGTAACGCCTCGAGCGATCAGCGTCATCCCTTGTCGCAGGGAACGGATGCCCAGGCCATCGTGGCGTGGGGCGGTCAGAGGAAACGTCCCGTTTGCGTCCGTGACGACGACGCGGCCAGGGATGGGTTCGTGGAGGATCGTGGCGCGCCACTCGGCAGGATGCTCGAACTCCGCGAAGAACTCGTTCGCGAACACTTTGTTGCCTTGCAGCGTTTCGATCGTCCGGTCGTCGAGCCGTCGAGCCAGTACGTCGTTGCCGACCCAATCGACTTCGCCGCTCAGCCAACGCACCGCGTGCGGGCCTTCGTGGAGCAGCGTCAGGTTCGCGACGGGGCGTCCGCGCGTGTCGAGAACCTGTCCGATACCGGAATTCGTGATCGACGCTCGAGGCGCCGATCGACGGCCTGGGTCCGTAGTCGATGCCAGCGA
>JAGQQW010000388.1 GCA_020426005.1 Planctomycetota bacterium
ACCTTCTTGACCTCGCGGCGCAGAGTCTCGTTGTCGACGTCCTCCGTGTGCATCGTCGAGACGACGACCGTGTGGACGCGCGCAGGGCTACCATCGTCGCCGTACTCCACCGTGAGCTGGGACTTCGCGTCCGGACGGAGCCACGGCAACGCACCGCTGCGGCGTTTCTCGTCGAGTGCCTCGAGGATGCGGTGCGACCAGTAGATCGGGAAGGGCATCAGCGCTTCGGTCTCGCGGCACGCATACCCGAACATCAGCCCCTGGTCGCCGGCTCCCTGTTCGTGGCCTTCGAACTCGTCGACCCCTTGAGAAATGTCGGGGCTCTGCGCATCGAGTCGGACCTGGATCTCGCAGCTCTTCGCGTCGAAACCACGCGCAGGATCCGTGTAGCCGATACGCTCGATCGCCTTGCGTGCAATCGCCTCGTAGTCGACCTTCGCCGTCGTCGTGATCTCACCTGCGATCACGACGAGATTCGTGGTGCAAAGGGTTTCACACGCCACGCGACTCTTGGGGTCCTGCTCGAGGCAGGCATCGAGGATCGAGTCCGAAATCGCATCGGAAACCTTGTCGGGATGGCCGGCACTCACCGACTCGCTCGTGAACAAACGCAGCTCTTTCGCCATGGAGGGTCGAATGCCCTGCCGGGCTTCCCGGTGGCATTCCTTCTTCGAGTTCTTCGAAAGCCTGCTCGGGCTCGAGGACGACCGGTCTTGATCGTTCGTGGACTTGGATAAGCCGCGAACGCACGCCGGTCCGTGGGCGAACGCCACCTGGTTGCGCGAGCAAGCGAGAAAACAGGCGCGACGAGGCTAGTCAGCGATGACCTCGCCTGCAAGGCGAGAACGTGGGCGTCCCCAGAGAAAGCGGAATGTGCAAACCCTCGGATCCGCACCGCATCACGCGTCGCAAGTCTCCGTGGGATGGAGGATTCGGCTCGAATACGGCGGAGAAAGTACGTGCACTCCGTGGAAATCGAGAGAAACTTCGGAACCGAATGGGAGTAACCACGCGTTCAGAACGGGACTAAGACCTGGACCGAGAGGCCAAGCCTGACCCGGACTCTCGCCCCCGACACCCATTCGCCCCCACCGATCATCCATCCCCGTAGTGCAACCATGAAAGAAGCCAGCCTGAGGCGTTCTTGCGATTCGACGACCGTGGTTCTGACGCTCGTCGCACTCGCACTCCTGGTCGTCCTGATCCTCGTCTGAGCCGATCCGCGTTCCGTCGCCGAGACTTCCGCCGAGGTCCGCGGGATCACGCTCCGGCAGTTTCACCGCTCGAGAGATCGTCTTCCGAACCTCTCCTGTCGAGCACCGCGACGCCGCAACGCGTGAGGACCTCCTGCACGTTGTCGTACGTGCGCGTCGTCGCTCCCCGCCCCGCAGCAAGCACGCGTAGGCCGCTTCGGACGAGTTCGGCACCGGTCTCGGGATGCCGGAGCAAGGTGAGGAGCCGCTCCTTCAACTCACGCTCGCCATCGACCTTGATCAAGCCGCGCTCTTCGAGAAGCGTGCGTACGTCATCCGCGAAGTTCTGCACGTGCGGACCGACGATGGTCGGTTTGCCGAGCGATACGGGCTCGAGCATGTTTTGCCCACCGTGCGGAACGAGGCTCCCACCGACGAACACGACGTCCGCGACGCTGTAGGCCTTCTCGAGTTCGCCGATCGTGTCGACGACGATCCAAGATCGTGCACTCGCATGCTCGCGCTTGCTGGCCCGCAAGTCGGTCAATCGATGCACACGATGTTCGGCGCGAGCCTCATCGAGGACGCGCACGATGTCATCGGTCGCCGCGGACGCACGCTCCGGATGCCGCGGCGTCACGAGAAGTCGAAGGGTCTCTCCGAGCGCCGCTTCGACCTCGAGCAACACTCGTGCGAAGCGCTCCTCCTCGTTGTCGTGCGTCGAGCCAACCACGACGACCCGTTCGCCCGGCGCCAGGTTGAGCCAGCGATCGAACTCGGGGTCACGCGGTACACCTTCGTCCGCGATGTCGAGACTGTCGTACTTCATGTTGCCGGTGATCCGGATGCGCTCCGGGGCGACCCCCAACGCGCGCAGACGCGCCGCGTAGGTCTCGTTCTGCACCGCGAAGAGGTCGATGCGATCCAGCTGTGGCAGGAGCCAGCTCACGCGTCGGTATCCCTTGAAGCTGCGCTCCGAGATGCGTCCGTTGACGACGATGATCGGGATGCCGCGCCGTTCGGCAGCGTGCAAGAAGTTCGGCCACAACTCGAGTTCCATCAGGAGCACCGCCCGCGGCCGAATGCGGTCCAACGAGCGAGCTGGGAAGAACCCGAAGTCGAGCGGGTAGAAGATGACTCGATGATCGGGGAAGAGACTCCGCGCAACGTTGGCGCCCGTGGGCGTCGTCACGCTGATGACGATCTCGACGTGGGGAGCGACACGTTGCAGCAATGCGACGAGCGGTGCCGCAGCCTTGACCTCACCGACGCTGACGCCGTGGATCCAGAGAATGTCCTGCGATGCGGACGGGGTGACGCGACCCGTGCGTTCGAGAAGCCCGCGCCGATACGAGCGGTCGCCGATCATCCGCCACAAGAACAGCGGTAGATACGCGAGGAAGACGAAGAAGAAGACGACGTTGTATACGCAGAGCAACACCCGCGAGACCGGAGGCCTTCGAGCGGGTGCAGCAGCGGCGTTCCGTTGCCTCTCCTCTGTAGCGCTCAGTTCGCGCCGTGGCACTTCTTGTATTTCTTCCCCGAGCCGCACGGGCACGGATCGTTGCGCCCGACGCGTGGCACGGTCTCGAGTTCGGCTTCTGCCGCACCGTCATCGCCGGCTTCGGATGCGTGGACCGGTGAGGTCTCGACGGCGTTCGAAGGCGCTTCGTGGACCGGCGCAGCCTCTGTCGCCCCGACACTCGGCTGCGCGTCTTGTGCCGCTTGCGCCTCGGCTTCGGCCGTCGGGTTGGTGATCGAGGCCCGCATCTGCCCTCCGGGGCCCGGT
>JAGQQW010000038.1 GCA_020426005.1 Planctomycetota bacterium
TCGGATCATTAAAAATAAACGCGGCGAATTATCTCGGCGAAGGGCAGGACGATCAGGCGAAGGCGACGATGCGTGAGTCCGCGCAGGACCTACCGTCGCGCATCCTCGGCATCATGCCGAAGAACAAGGTCTGGTACCTGATGCGCCCGATGCTCAACGACTACGGGATGCGAGCGATCAATGCTGCGAAGTTCTGGAGCGGTAAGCGTGGCCAGACGCGCAACGAGCCGTACAAACAACCGCATGCAGCGTTCGCGTTCTTGCTCGACTACGTTCCGGATTGGAAGAAGGCCTACGGTCCAGAAGGGCTGATCCAATACCAGACCTTCGTGCCCAAAGAGGCAGCGAGTGATGTGCACCCTCGACTTCTCGAACGTTGTCACAAGCGCCACATCGTTCCGTATCTCGGGGTCTACAAGCGGCATCGGACGGATCCGTTCTTGATGACGCATGCCGTGGACGGCTTCTCGTTCGCGATGGACTTCCGTGTCACTTCGTCGAACCGCAATGAGCTGTGGCAGCTCTGCCGGGACATGGACGACATCGTGACCGAGGCGGGTGGGCGACTCTACTTCGCCAAGGACGCGACGATGCTCCCGCGAACTGCCGAAGCGATTTGGGGCAAGGAGACGATCGAGCGGTTCCACGCGCTCAAACGCAGACTGGACCCGAAGTCTCGCCTGCAGACGAACCTCGCGCGTCGAGTCTTTCCGGACTGGTTTGCGTCGTGAACACCCGCAGTCACGGAACCCCCGAGAATGTGGCGCGGCACGATCGTTGGTCGCTCTTCGTCACCGGCGGAAGTGGGTACCTGGGGCACGAAGTGACGCGGGTCTTCCGTGAGCGCGGATACGCGTACGAGGCGCCGGGTCGGAGAGACGGAATCGACCTCCTGAAGCCGTTCGAACTCGAGGATGTCGTTGCCGCAATGTTCGCTCGTTGTGACAAGCCTCCGTTGCTGATTCACTTGGCTGCTTGGTCCCGTCAGAGCGATTGCGATCGCGAGCCAGAAAATGCCTTTCGCGCCAACGCCGAATCCACGGGAGCGCTCGCGACTGTCGTGGCTCGCTTCGGTGGGCGCATGGTCTACACGTCGACGGATCTCGTCTTCGATGGCGCGGAGGCGCCCTACGACGAGGACGCCGAAGCGAACCCCATCTCCGTCTATGGACGCAGCAAGCTCTTCGGTGAGCGATACGTGCGCACGCATGCGCACGACCTCATCATTCGGATCCCGCTGCTCTATGGACCTAGTTTCGACGGCTTGCGCGGCGCGAGCGATCCGCTCCTGACCGGTGCGCGCGAGGGGCGAGAGCTGAGGCTTTTCGACGACGAATGGCGCACGCCGCTCGATGTTCGTGACGCCGCAATCCGCATCGTCGACCTTGCCCTCTCGGACGCGGTCCACGTCCGTCACGTCGCGGGCAAAGAACGCCTTTCGCGCTACGAACTCGGATTGCGCATCCTGCGCGAAGCGGGTCTCGACGCGAGGGACTCCGGCTTCAGAGTCACAAGAACGAGGCGCGGTGACCTCAGCGGTTCACCGCGCCCGGAAGACTGTTCGTTGGTTTCGATGTACTGAGACGATGGGCGTTCAGCGCAGGTCCCAGCCGCCGACGGTCGTCGTGATCATGTTCGACGTTTTGATCGCGATTCGTGGCGAGACCTCGATCGGCCAGTACTGCGTGTAGAACTTGAGACCGAGGAACGTCGGGTTGGTTTCGAGCGGCAGCGTGAAGTTGGCCGTCCCGTTCGCGTCGGTTGCGACACCCCATGTCACCAGCGGCTCGCAACGGATGTAGCACGTCGTCCCCGGCAACAGCAGCGGCAGGCGGAACGCACCCCAAACCGTGTTCGAGAAGCCGAGCGTCATCAACGCCGGCGAGATACGTGGAGCACCTCGCAAGCCGTACGTGACCTTGGCGCCGAGTTCCGGCGTGCCGCTCGCGGACATCGTCGGCGTGCCTCCCGAAGTCGGGCAACCGGTGCCTGTCGACGTGAACGAGGGGGTGAAATACTTGCCGTACTGCGCGCGAATCGTCTGCGACGAGGACATCGTCACGGAGATCGTGCGCTGTCCGATCGGCTGTGCAGTGCTGCCGATGTACCAGCGTTGGAACGTGCGGGATCCCAAGGTCGAGTTGGCGGTCACGCTGACAGCGGTTCCGCTTCGGAATCGGCGCGTCGTCTGCGTTGTGCCGTTCTGCCGGCATTCGTAGTCGCCCTGGTTCATCGAGAAGCCCGCACCCTGTACCGGCGACGAGTTGAGCGTGAGCGTGTAGACCGTCGGGAACGCGACCGAGGTGCGCCCGATCTCGGCGTTGTGTGGTTGACTGTTTCCGTTCCCGGATCCACCGACTTGAGCCATGCCCGTGACGATCCACTTGTTGCCGTTGATGTATTGCGACCAGAGGTAGTCGCCACCGCGGCCCGAATCGGGGCCGCTATTGCCGCCAACGACCCACGCGTTGTCAAAGCCATTGCAGTCGTAGTCGTCGATGATCCAACCGACCGTGCCGGGGTAAACCGTGCTACCGCCGACCATGATCGAACCCGCGAGGTGACCCACCGAACTCACGGACACCGACTGGTAGGCCCATGCATACGAGTTGTTCCAGATCGAACGCTCACGTGTGACGTTCCAGCTCGTGTCGAACGTGACCATGCGCGTGAACATGCGGCCGAAGCTGCCGCCCTTGTTCGACGTCCAGGAGAAGCCGATTTCGTTCGCCGTTTGCCAACCGCCTTGAATGCGGTTGTCGGTGCGTCCGAGCCAGTCACGGTTGTCGGGACCTGGCGATGCCGTGCGCCCCGTGTACCACGTGCCGATGGTCTTGTCGCGGTAGCTGAAGCCGGACGAGTTGTCCGCCCAAGTGAAGGTCCGCAACGTCGTGTTGTTGACGTGCGCAGCGAAGTACATCGTCGCCGGGCCGTAGTAGCCGTTCGCGAAGCGCGGTGCGAAGAAGCGGCGATTCGCCGGAGCTGCACTGTCGCTGCGGATGTAGTTGTAGCTGAATGAACTCCCTGCCTTGAGATTGCTGGCAGGCAGTCGCATCACGACGCTTCCGACGTAGCTGCTCGACGCGTTGAATACGTTGAGCGCCACGAAGAGGTAGACCGACGACGCGGAGATGTGCGGGAAGTCGAACCACGTTTGCGAAGGGAACCCGACGTTCTGCGGATTGAACGTGTAGTAGTGGTTCGGGTTGCCCGTGCGGCTGTCGCCGACGCCGATCGCGATGCGGATCGAGCCCTTCTGCGTCGAGGAGCTGTAGCTGTATTGCAGCAACCAGGCGGAGAAACCCTGCCGCTCGTGGTCGGTGCAGACCTGGTCGCAGCAGAAGCCGCCGTCGATCGACGGAAGGCGCGTGTAGGGATTGACGTAGCTCCACGACGAGCCGTTGTTGGTCGATCGCGCTGCGTACCAGTTGCCGGTTTGCAGGATCGTCGTGCCGCCGATCATCTTGACGGTCGAGGGTTCGCCGACGTTCGACGTCGACGCGCCCGAAGGCTTCACCGTCGAGTTGCGGTAGACCTGCACAGTCGCCGCATTGGGCTTCTGGACCGTGCCGTCGACGAAGCTCTCGGCGCCCGGATCGGGGTCGTAGCTCCGCGGGCCGAGCGGCACGGCGGGCATGCCGTGCTTCGGCGGTGCCGCGTCGAATGCTCCTTTGGGAGGCATGGGGACGTCGAGCTTCGTCGGCTCGACCACCGTTGCAGCCTCGGCGTGCGCCGTCATCGCTTCGCCGTAGCGCTCGGGGGAGTCTTGAGCGGTGAGCCATGGACACAGAGGCAGGAGCCCCAAGAGGGCCAGTGTCGTAGATCGTCGTTTCATGTGGTTTCCTGAGTCCGACAGAGGGACGAGGGGAGAAGGGAAGAGGCGAAGAAGGGAAGAGGCGGAGAAGGGAAGAGATGAAGAAGGGAAGAGATGAAGCGGGATTGGAAAACGAAACGGTGGTGAGAGGTTCGAACCGTCGTGCAGGCGTCAGGCGGCAGGTCACTTCGCGCGTGGCAGGGCCCAGGGCTCGCCGTCGGCATGGATGCCGACGCCCGCGCTCTGATGTCCATCGTCATCGATGAAGATCAAACTCGGTGCACCGCTGTCTGCGACCGCGAGCTGCACTCGAGGTTTGTTCCCTCGATCGTGAACGAGGAGGTGCGGGTGGTCGCCCGTGTCGACGACGTGTGTGATGCGTCCGCGCCCGCTGTTGTCACGTAGGAAGACGTAGACTTCCTTGTCGCCCTTCAGTGCTGCTTCGAACCGCTTCTGTCCCTTCGAGTCGAAGAGCGCGAAGCTCGTGGAGTTCTTGTCGTCGATCGTCCACGCTCCGCGTTTGACGCCTGCGCCGTCGACGAGTTCGAAGCAGCCTGCACGAACGGTCTCGGGCCGCGACTTCGTTGCGTCCGTCAGTGGCTCGTCCTGTCGCGCCGCTGCGATCGTGAACGCCATCAGCACGATGACGAAGGACGCGAGAGAGAGCGTGCGATAGACACGTGCGCTTCGCTCGACCGTGTCGAGGCGAGCGCGCAGCCGCGCGATTTCGGTTTGCATACGGAAGCAGAGGCGAGAGAGGGGATCGCAACAGGACGGAGCGTCCAGAGACGAGATCCATCACGATAGCGCAATCAGTGCGGGGTATACCCCCGCTCCGCAATTCTCACGCTTCGGTGTCTTGCACCGGGCCGCAGATTGTCGGGCGTAATGCCCGGGCGCGTTGCGCGCCCCGAAACCTGCGTGCTGTGACTACGCGGCAGTCACTTCTTCACGGGCTTCGGCTGGATCTCACCGGGACCGACTTCTGGATCGCGGATTTCGATCTTCGTGTCGGGGGTGACCCAAGTGTTCTGACCGAAGGGCTCGACGAGCTTGACTTCGATCTGGAACTCGAAGCGCTGACCGCGCCTCGACGTTTGTGGCCCGCCGCGATAGGTCAATGTGCTCTTCGCCTCGTCGATGATGAGCTTGGCCGGCGACTGGCTCACCGAGGCGACGCGAACCGAAGGACGGTATTCGGACCACGCGAAGTAGTTGCCGGCATCGTTCCTCCAGAGGAGCACGTCTTGTTCCGCCGGAATCTCGAGGTTGCCGGGCTGGATCAGGAACGTCTTGGGCTTGTCCTTCGGGAACTTCGCGGTGATCTCGTCGGAAACGCCGAAGCGGTCGAGAACGGGGAACGGATCGTTCGCCGGCTCTTGCGGCGCTTCTTCCTTCTTCTTGTCTGCTTTCTTGTCGCCCTTGTCGCCGTCCTTCTTTCCATCCTCGGCAGGCGCCGCATCTCCCGCCTTGGGGCGAACGCCTTTCGTGCGCTTGAGGATGTCGCGACCTTCGTTGAGAGCGACCAGGAGATCGCGGGGCAATCCACCGCTGCGGAAGCTGACCGTGTAGTTGCCCGGGGGAAGCTGGGTTTCCTTGTTGATGCCCTGCTGGATCGACAGTGCTTCCGTCGAGAAGACGACGGCGATCGGCGCGCCAACCGCTCCGATCGCGGAGCGATCGATCGTGATCTTCTCGAGATCCTTGGCCGACTTGGGCTTCGACTTCTCGATCTCGCCGAGCGACAGAACCGGCACGAAGGACACCATGTGGTACGCCTGGATATGGTCGTCCTTCATGTTCCAGCGCTCGATGCCGCGCTGCTCGAAGTCCTTCGTCAGCATGGAGCCATCCCGCTGCGAGACGCGGTCGGGAAGGTCGAGTTCGAGCCCACCGAGGTTGTCGGAGTTGAGGTCGAACGTGGCTCGCCCGACCGTGCCGGCGAATGCAGGTCGCAGGGATTTCGCGATACGGAATCCGAAGTCCTCGATCGTCGCATCCGCGGGAACCGCGTAGCGCTGCGTCAGTCGGGACGTGATCGGCGCTTCGCCGAAGCTCGTGAACGACGCTCCGCGAACGAGAAAGCGTCCGTCCGCGATCGGCATCCCGAGCACGTCACGGTCGCCCTTCTCGAGCAGGCGCTTCCACTGCTTCTCGAGGGTGCGGAATTCACTCTCCATCCCGTCGAACGGCGCGAGTGGCGACGCGGTGTATTCCCAAACGCCACCGATCATGTCGTCGACGCCGTAGTAGCTGCGCGTCTTCGGCCACTTGCCGACGTCGCGCTTCTGGAAGCCGAGGATGCCCTGGCAGTTGTTCTCCCACTTGTCGCCCCAGAGGTAGCGCGTCGGCTTCTTCGTCGGGCCTTGCAGTGCGGCTTGCCACTCGACTTCGAAGGGCAGGCGGACACCCGCCCACGCGCAGTAGCGTTTCGCGTCGTCGAGCGACACGTAGCCGACTGCTTGGTTCTTGATCTTGTCGGTGACCTCCCAGTCCGTCGTGAGATCACGCCAGTTTTGCGACCAGTATTCCTGCGGCTTGAAGTTGCTGCCGAACTCCTTCACGTACTTCTCGCGGCACTTGTCGATGCTCGCCGGCTTCCACCAGGAGAATGGGAAGCGCACGTTCGGGTGGTTCTGCTTGACGAAGACTTCGTACTCGGCGTTGGTGATCTCGAACCGTCCGATCAAGAACTCATCGACGAGGACCGTCGAGTTCTTGCCCGCGAGTTCGCGCACGAGGATCTTCGTGTACTTCTTCGTGAGCTCGTAACCGCGACCGAACTCCTTGGCGGTATCGAGAACGTCCGATGCCGAGATGCCCATCTTGACTGGGGTCTTCGGAATGTAGACGAGGTTCGTCGGGTATCCGGTCGGCGACGGGATGGCCTTGCGACTCTCACCGTATTCGATGGCCTGACTCGTCGCCGTCGTGTGCAGAGCCGAGGCGAATGTCGTCGCCAGCACCGCAAGGACGGCTGGGGACAAGCGGGACGATTCGTGGGCGCGGCCCTCCATCGAACGAGCGTTGGTCATGCGGTGCGAGCTCCTCGCGTCAAGAATATGGGCACACGGGTCGCGCCATGGGCGCGCCGGAGGCCGAGGGGGGAACGATCGTGCGACAGCAGGGGCGGCTGCCGGCAGCTGAAATCGTGACCGAAGAGGGTAGTCCTGCCAAGTGCCGTCGTAAAGGTCCGAGCCGGCCGTGGGGCCGACCCCGACCTGCGCCGATCGGCCTCAGCCGTGCCGTGCGAGCGCGTTTTCGCAGCCAGACTGGTCGGAAAACCAGGCGCTCCCCTCGCGACGAATGCCTTCGGCGACGAGGCGAGCGAGTTCGGGATCGAAGTGCCTTCCGCGATCCGCTTCGAAGAAGTCGGCGATCTTCGTCGTCGACCACGCCGGTTTGTAGGACCGCTGCGTCGCCAAAGCGTCGAAGACCTCGGCGAGGATGAGGATCCGTCCCGGAAGCGCGACCTCGTCGCGGGCGAGTCCGTGTGGGTAACCGCGTCCGTCCCAGTGCTCGTGGTGCTGCAGAACCCAATCGCAGACGCGCGGCAGGCGGTCCAGAGGTTGCAGAATCCGGTAGCCGATTCCCGGGTGCTTCTCGATCTCGGCTCGCTCGTCCCGCGTCAATGGCCCTTCTTTGGTCAGGATGGCCTCGGGGACGCCGATCTTGCCGATGTCGTGCAAGAGAGCCGCGAGTCGGAGGTCGTTCAGCTCGTCGCCTTCGATCCCGCAGCGTTCTCCCAGCTTCATCGCGTAGCAGGCGACACGGTCCGAATGACCGCGAGTCGTCGGATCTTTGGCTTCGATCGCGTTGGGCAGCACCAGGGACAGGAGTGCGTTGACTTGCTCGAGCTGTGCGATGCGTTGGCGCAGACGACGTTCTTCGATCGTCTGTCGCGCACGCCGTTCGAGTTCTGCGATGGAGAACGGCTTCGTCAAGAAGTCCGATGCCTTGCGACGCATGCCCTCGAGTGCAGCGTCGAGGCTCGGGCGTTCTGCGAGCAAGATGACCGGAATGCGCGGATTCAGCGACGCGCAAAACTCGGCGAGGCGCAACCCGTCACCAGGACTGGCGAGATCGACGTCGGTCGCGACGAGGTCGTAGACGAGCCCCGAACGCGCCGCGTCGACGCGGCGACACGCAGGAGCAAGCTCGTACTCGAGGTCGATCACGAAGCCACGAGTTTCGAGATAGCGCGCCGAATCGACGAGTCCATGCGCCGGCCCGTGCGCTACGTCCCGTGGGAACGTTTGCGCGCGATTCCTGACGACTCGATTGTCGACCAAGAGGATGCGATCCGACGCACACTGCGGCGATGTCGCGTTCACGTGAAGTTCCAATGCGGTGGGAGGATGAGGCGCGGTGGAACCCGCAAGCCGAGAGTATCTCGGCCCGGTATTGCCGGAAGCAAGCGGCGCGACTGCGTTTTCTCAGCGCTCATGCGTCGCGCCGTATGGTCCGTTCGGGTCGACCGCATGGGGCGACCGCGACGTCCGATCGTGAACTCGCGAGCGCGATCAGCGCGGCATCGGCGACAGCGATCAGGCCATGAAGTTCAGGAACTTCGGTACTGGCGCCGTCATGAACTGGTGACCGAGCACGATATTGACCGTGTCTTGGGCCATGCCGAACTTGGCCATCAGGATCTCTGCGATGACCGTGCGGTAGTCCGTGGCGGGTTCCAAAGCGTTGTAGGACGTGGACGTCGGCAACGCAAAGGACTCGATCAAGGGCTGCCACTCCGATCCGTAGCCGACCAGCGAACTACCCGGTGCTTTCATGTTGTAGATCCCGTGATTGAGGTTGTCGCCCACGACGATCCAATCCGATGCAACGCCATGATCCGTTCCGCCATTTCCATTGGATTTGACGGTTCGACCGAACTCGGTCATGAAGAGGATGAGGTAGTCATTCGCCGGATCTTGCTGACCGACTTCGTCGGCGCTCTTGAGAGCGTGGGCGAGATACGCAAGCAGGCTGTTGTGTTCGTCGAGCTGGTTACTGTGCGTATCGAAGCTCGCGAGGTCCACTCCCGCGATCGAAGCGTCCGAATAGCGCAACAAGTGCATGGCTTCCTCCACAGCATCCATGAACACTCGCCCAGCCAGGGAATCCGACAGGCCCGCGCTGGCTGCTTCGGTCGGCGTTGTCGGGAACTTCGAACCGTTGTGCACGAACGGGTTGTTCTGCTGAACTGCCTCGAAGTGAGCGCGGTATTCGAAGTAGTTCACACCCGAATCACGCGCGAAGTCGAACGCTTCCGTCGTTCCAGTACGTCCGGCTGCCAGATGGCCCAGCAAGCCGCGGGGTGGTGGACCGACTTCGCCCTCCATCATGCTCGACACGGCGGTGTTGGGAGGGCTCTCGGGGATGGAGTAGTTGAGATTGGGATTCCAGAGATCCCAAACCGTCGCAATGCCACCGACGTCGCGAGTGAAGAGTATGCGTTGGCCGATCGGTGACACGGAAACGGCTTTGAGATCACTCGCAGGAAGCTCGGCTGCCAACCGAGCTCCCCAACCCTCTTCCAGTGGTGCTCCGAGCGAGCGTGGTCGTCCGGTCTCGATGATGCGCATCTCCTTGAAGTGGGAGCGAATACTCTCTCCGTTGCCCACGCGACCTAGAATCGCGGCTCGACCTTGGGACATCAACGTCTTGAGCTTCGCGAGCTTCGGGTGCATTTCGAAGTAGACGCCTGACGTGACCGATGTCGAGCCGGGGAAGTTGACCGGGAGTCGAATCGTCTTCCGAGGCGAGTTCGTGTACTCGCGTCCGAACCACAAGTCACTACCTCCCGAGTTCGGGTTCGAAGTGTCAGCTTCGCGGTACTGGCGGTAATCGGGGTCACCGTGTGGGACGAACGTGTTGAGGCTGTCGTTGCCTCCACGTCCGAAAATGATCAGTAGTTTTTGATTGGAAGGCGTGATCCTGTGGCGACCGAAGAGGCTCTTCGAGACCAGCAGAGTCGGGGCGCTTGCGAGGGAGAGGTGCAAAAATGATCTGCGATTGAATGGGCGCATGTGTTGAGTCCTCACTTGACATATGCCTGGGTCATGCCGGCGATGTAGCTCATCATGGCGGAGAAGCGGTTGTCTCTCGTGTCGAGTCCCGTTGCCGATTGAGCTGGCCATGCCGTGACGTTGCCTGTCACGACCGACCTCGTGAGAATGTCGGCCGCAGCCATGAGGTCATCCGATACGTAGTCGTTGGGATACAGGTGATCGAGCACCGTTTGTGGGATGGTCGCCGGATTGTCGAGCGACAATGGTGGGTTGAAAGACTGTGCGAATGGCTGCATCTGGCCTTCGCTCGGATACAGCCACAGTGCCGAACGAAAGCGCAATCGAGCGCGATGGCTTCCTGCCTGTAAAAAGCTGTCCATCGGGTATCCGTCTGGCGAGGGGAACTCGAAGAGCGACTGTCCCATGAATTCCAGGGAGTTGAATAAATGGGTGTATGGCGTTGACTGGTTGGATGCTGCCGTCGGCGGATTGATGCCCAAGTTGCGTATTTGGGAAACCGCGCTCTCGAATGGAGATTCGATCATCGAGCGTCGATGGTTTGGGTTGTCCAGGAATTCAGCACTGGAGAGGATGACGTCGAGGACCGCCTGGATATCACCTTCCATTCCCCATTGGGCCTTGCATGCCAAGAGTAGGTTTTGTGTCGACGTTTCGTCGCCAACGAACTCGCGGATGAGTCTGCGGCATATGTAGTCACTTGTTTGATTTTGCTCGACGATGTGCGACAGGATCATGTCGATTTTTTGGAGCGAGTTCACCGAGCTTGGAATGGA
Organism: Planctomycetota bacterium; assembly: GCA_020426005.1. Taxonomy (GTDB): domain Bacteria; phylum Planctomycetota; class UBA1135; order UBA1135; genus JACKHW01. Next base: position 10,617 of record JAGQQW010000038.1, read on the forward strand.
AACGGGGTTGATTCGCGGAGCTCTGCCCGCGAAGAGTGTGATTGCCGGCGGTTGGTCGATCGGGAAGTTCTCGACTGCTGCATGCGTGGAGTTGACACCTGTCTCCACCTGGAGACCGACGAGCAGGCTTGCCAGATTTCGAATGTCCTGTTGCGAGTAATTCGGTTCTCCGTTCCCGGCCACGTCGTACGGGCCGAACGTGTGTAGCTCCAAGAGCTCTCTCGCGTAGTTTTCGTTGGGTTGTGCGACGGATGTGTTGACGTGCATGTCGAGGTAGATCCGCATCGGAGGCGAATGAATGCTCGTCTCGAGGACACTCTTGAATGTCGACAGCGCGGCGGAGCGGAACGCTTCGTATTCGCGATACTGTGCGTATGTTGCGGCAAGTTCCGCTTGACCGATAGAATGCTGGTTTGCGAGGTAGAACGTGACCAAGTCACGATTGGCTGTGTTGAACAGTGTTTGCCAGAAGTTCGTCATGCGTTCCCTCAGCTGCTGCGGCTGGAAGGCGGCCATGAGGATCCTGTAGCGTGCGAGCGCGTCCTTCCTCCAATTGTGACTCACCGGGGACGCCGCTGGGGACGTCACCGGAGGGATCACGGGGGTTGAGCCGAGCAATGCCGTGACTGCGTTCGTGAGCGCCGCCGGCGGTGGGGCCAGCGGGCTGTGGATCTGGTCTTGAATCCAGTTCGTCAGCATGTCTTGGCTGGTGATTGCCTGCAGCTCGCTCGGGGTTCCGCCATAACCCATCCGGTTCATGACGTGTGTGGCTTGCTCATGCAGCGGAGTTGCCAGCGGTAACGGCTGTGGTACGGATCCGAAGAGCAGAAAGACCGGGACGGCGAGTTTCGCGTACCGGTAGCATGCGATGTCGAGCATCGAGACCTCCGTGTGTCAGGGGGATGCAAGAGACGTACTGCGACGGCAGTCGTTTTTGCCTGGATGGAAGAGGTCCCATCTCGCGTGGTTCATAACGCGCTTTTTCAGGGAATGACGGCGAGGGCTCGGAGCACTGCGTCGATGGCGAGTGCCCAGGAGTGCTGATAAGGTTCGAATGGTGTCGTACGTCGTCGAGGATTCACACGCGGGCAAGCGGCTCGATCGCTTCGTCAGCGACGTCGAAGGGCTGTCCAGGAGCCACGCGCGCCAGCTGATCGATGCAGGTCTCGTGCATGTCGACGGTCTGCCCGGTGCTGCTTCCGCGAGGTTGGCCGTCGGGTCTCGAGTCGACGTCGAGCTTCGCTCGCGTGCCGCATTGCGCGGTGAGGAAGAACCCGATCCCTCGATCCTGCGCATCCTCCACGAGGACCCAGAGCTCATCGTGATCGACAAGGCTGCTGGACTCGTCGTCCATCCGGGTGGCCTGCATCAGGATGGGACCGTGTCCCAGCTGGCGTTGCAGCGCTTCGGCAGGCTCTCCGTGCGCGGCGGAGTCGATCGAGCCGGCATCGTGCATCGCCTCGATCGCGAGACATCGGGTGTGATGGTTCTTGCGCGGACCGACACTGCACACGAAGAGCTGCAGCGTCAGTTCAAGGCGCGTGAGACCGCGAAGGAGTACTTCGCCATCGTGTACGGCAGTCCGCGCTTCGCCTCGGACTGGATCGATGCGCCGATCGATCGCGACGCGCATGCCAAAGAGCGTATGTGCATCGTGCGAAGCGGCGGGCGCGAAGCGTCGACGTACTGGGAAGTGCTCGAGCGCTACGACGGCTTCGCGACCCTTCGCTGTGAACCCAAGACGGGGCGCACGCACCAGATCCGAGTGCACCTCGCATCGCGAGGGTTGCCGATCGTGGCCGATGCGATGTATCCCGTTCGTGGTCGCAACTCGTTGCGACTTCCGGAGGGTGCGCCGGTCCTGGACCGCCACGCCCTCCATGCGGCAGCGCTCACGTTGACGCATCCCGTGAGTCGTGAGCGCATGACCTTCACCGCGCCCGTTCCGCACGATCTCGAGGCATTCGTGCAGTGGCTGAGTCAGCACCGCCCGGTTTCGGAGACGACACGGCATGGCTGAGAGAGCGCCGTGCCCGGTCTGTACGGGCAGCACGTTCGAAAACGTCTTCGAGGTGCTCGGCAACCGATTCGAGCGGTGTCGCGAGTGCAGATTCGTTCGCATGGCGGACGGCATGCCGGAATCGAGCCTCGAGGACTACTACGCCGAAGCCCGCGCGAGTGGCGAGGCCGCTTGGCAGGAGCACGAGGACAACCTCGTCAAGTTCGGACGCATGATCGAGCGCATCGAGGCCCACGTCGTGCCCGGTCGCTTCCTCGACGTCGGTTGTTCGATCGGGACGTCCCTGGTCGCTGCCCGCGATCGTGGCTGGCAGGCGATCGGAATCGAACTCAGCAAGCCCGTCGCCGAGTTCGGTCGCGACAAGTGGGGTCTCGACATTCGCGACGAGACTCTCGAGGACCTCGCCACGGATCCGGCGTTTGGATCGGCCTCGTTCGACGCCATCTTCATGCATCACACGCTCGAGCACGTGCCATGGCCCGATCGCATCCTCGAACGTAGCTTCGAGTTGTTGCGCGATGGCGGAGTCCTGTTCCAGGCACTCCCGAACCACGGCTCGCTGAAGGGGCTCGCGTTCGGCAAGCATTGGAGCTACGGAGTCACGTTCGAGCACGTCTCGCACTTCACGAAGAAGACGGTCGTTCGGCTCATCGAACGCATCGGATTCACGGTGCGCGAAGTCACGACGCCCGATTGTCGGCAAGACCCCCGACTCGTGCACGATCTGATGCAGCGGATGGGGCAGGGCAAGCGTCTCGGGCGCTGGATCGGGTCGCCGGACGGGCAGTTCGATCTGGAGCGCTACGTGCGCTTCATCACGGATCGCAAGTTGCCCAACCTGTTGTCCAACAAGTTGTGGCCGGCGCGTCTCGCGACCGCTTTGGGTCGCGGACAAGAGGTCTACGTGTTGGCGATCAAGCCTCTTGCTTCGGCATGACGATCTGACCGGACGAACCACACGCGTTGCACGTGGCTTGCCAGCAGTCGCCACGCCGCGTGGGCAGGCTCCGCCGCAACAGGCGGCCGGCGCAGACCGGGCATTGGGTACTCGAACGAACTTCTTCGGGGCTGAGCGAGCGGTGGGAGCGCGGGGTGCACTCAGTCACGCACGGAGCCCCTTGATTCCTGGGTTCCATGACTCATTCATCGGCCGAACCAGTGTCCGATCTTTCGACATTCGCGTGAAAGTCCCGTGAATGCGGCGCTGCGGTGCCGCCCTCGATAGCGAGGCCCCGCGGCGCCGCCTCAACCCTTGATCTGGGTGAGGCGTCGCAGGACATCGGCTTTGACGTCGCCGAACCGAGAGTCCCAGAGTTTCTCCATCATCGCCTGCAAGGTCTCGCGTGCGCCGTCGGGGCGTCCGGCGCGCAACTTCGCGTCGGCCAAGCCGAACCAACCCATGGGCTCGTCCGTCCGGATATCGATCACACGTTGCCACTGCTGGATCGCCCGATCCCAGTCGAGTTGGCGTTCGAACCGCGTCGCCAGCTTGGTGTGCGGATCGGCTTCGTCCGGACGACGCTCGACGAGGTTGGTCCATGCGCGCTGCGCGAGTTCGAAATCACGCGAACGTTCGACCCGCGTCGCGTATTCGGCAGCGCGATTGACATCGAATGGCACCGCGTCGAGCGACTTGCCGAACGCTTCGAGTGCGAGGGCTGGTTCGTGCGCTTGGTCGTAGGCCGTGATCAAGAGGTTCCAGGACTCGACGTCGTTCGACTGTAGTTCGATTGCCAGCGTCAACTGCTTGGCTGCAGCTTCGAAGTCGCGCTGAGTGAGCAAGAAGCGTCCGAACGCCTTGCGAAGGACCGGGGCGTCCTGGCCCGTGTGCTCGACCTCGGCGTCGTGCATCGCGATGATCGCGCCTGCCTTGCCGAATCGAAGCAAGCGATCGAGTGCCGAGATGGCCTCACGGTCGCGCACCTGGTTCTTGCCGGCCGCAACGATCGCGCTGCGACAAGCCAGAAACGCGTCCTTCCACTCCTGCAACTCGATGCACTGCTCTGCGAGGTTGCGGTGATAGTACGAGAGCTGGTCATCGGGCCCGGGAGTTCCTCCGTGCGCCTTCTCCCGAAGGGCGATCGCTTCGCGCCAGAAGCGCGCCGACAAGTCGTGTGCACCGCCTGCACCCGCAGCTTCGGCGAGTGCAGCCAGGCTCGACTCGTCGAGTCGCTTTGCATCACGGAAGAGCTTCTCCGTCGCGAGGGTTTCGGTCCTCGCATCGTCCTTCCTGTCGACCTTGTAGAGCGCGCGAATGCGCAGCAGTCGATCGTCGAGACGAAGCGGATCTTCCGCGAGCAACTTGTCGACGATGCGAAGGGTCTCGCGTGGGCGGTTCCCGTGTGGATCGATGCACCATTGAGCGAGTGTGCGAAGCTCGTCCTCGCGGATGATGTCGCGGGATTCGGCGGCCAAGAGGCCTTCGATCGCGGCATCGTAACTTTCGAGACCGCTCCAAAGGTAGTTCGTCACGTGCGCGACGCGCGCCGGCGAATCGCCGTGAAGCTCGAGCACTTTCGACGCGACGCGTTCGAAGTCACGTCGGCGCGCACTCCAGAAGTAGGTGCGACCCTTCCACCAGATCCAGGTCGCTCCGCTCGACAAGTTCGTGAGATCGTCTTCGAGTTCGAACGTGACGAGTCGCAGCAAAGGCGCTTCGAGAGCTCCGAGCGGCTGACTCGTGTGGTTCCATTGAGCGATCCGGTAGCCAGTCTTCGTCCACACGTCGCGCCCGAGCCGGCGCCAGAATCGAGGTTGGTCTTCGTGGCGCGCGATCGCGAACGCGAGAGCATCGCGGCTGCCGGAGATGTTCGCGATCGTTTGTCCGATCTGCTGGTAGTTCGCGAGATCGGGGGTGCGTCGCACGAGCGGAGGCAGTTTGTCGTTCGCAAACACGATGAAGGACTGCGCCGCACCGTCGATCTTGGCGGCATATCCCGCCTCGGCGAGGGACCATCGGTCTTGGAGGATCGCCGCGAATGCTCGCAGCTTCGTGGACGCGAGTTCCGATTCGAGCATTCGTGCCAACGTGTCGTGGAGTACGCGCCCGGTGCCGATCGAGACCGTGCCGCCGTGGCGCACCGCGGCGATGCGCGTGTCCGCCAAACGCCGTTCGAGGTAGCTTCGAGAGTCTTCGGAATCCGCATCGCTCAGCAATCGCATCGTGAGTTGCTCGGCCTTCGCGAACCTGTGTGCGGTGTTCCACGAACCGAGGAGCATCGCGAGCGCTCCGCGACTTGCAGTAGGCAGCTGACCTCGTGCAGCAGCGACGTTCGAGTCCAAGGCCGCCGCGAGCATGTCGCGCGCCTTCTCGGGGTCGATGGTCGACAATGCGCCGAACCAGGAGACCGCGAGCATGAGTTGCCGATGCGTACCCTCGGGTGCGCGCGAGAACATCGTCTCGAGTTGACGCAGACGCTCTTCGAGGACGGACGCGCCGGTGAGGGTCGCGCTCTGCAAGAACGTTGCCCGCTGCAAGTCCTCGCCGTCGGCAAAGGCATCGACGTCGAAGCTCGCGCGCAGTGCTGCGAGCGCGATCTTCTCGTGCGGGCCGGGTTGATTCCTGACGGCGGCGGCGCGTCCGCGGACGAGCACCCGTAGCAGGCGAAGCCCGCGCGAATCGAGCGGCGCTTTTTCCGTCTCGAGGCGCCGTGCGATTTCTTCGTCGATGCGGTCACACGTGGCTTCCTCGTGTACTTCGCCGAGCAGACTGCTCATCTGGCCGAGGAATCCGTAGACGCCCTGTTGCGTGTGGCCGACGACCCCGCAGGACAGTGCCTCGAGGATGCGATGGTCCTTGGTCGTCTGATAGAGGCGTCGCACCGACCAGACCTCGTTCGCCGGATGCGAAGACTTGGTCAAGAGTGCGCGGATCTTGAACAAGACATCCGGATCGAACTCGGGTGCCGGTCCACTGCCACGACGACTCTGGCGGTTGTACTCCGCCCAAACGTCGGAGCGAAGACCATCGACGGGTTTCGCCATCGACATGGCAAGAAGCACGCCGGGGCGCGCCTCACGGTCGCCCGTGACGAGTTTCCAATCCGCGAGTCGTTCGAGTTCGGTGGCCTCGAGTTCGTCGCGCGCGAGAACACGCTCGAACTGCGCGATCGCCGAGGCGAGATCGCTACGTTCTGAAGCGAGGTAGCCCGCGAGGATTCTCCAGCGGCTCGCGACCTCCTCGGGCGCGATCCAAGTCCGGAGTCGTTGTTCGAGGAGTTCGATCTGATTGCTGGCAAGCAGGAACCGTGCGATGTGGTATCGGCCATCGATCGTGATTTCCGTCGCGAGCGCGTCGACATCGCGTGGGTCGTCTGCTTTTTGTGGCAGTGTTTGCTCGAGCCACGAGAGCGCCTTGGTCGCTAGCTCCTCGCTCGCACCCTTCTTGGCGCCGGTGTATGCGACGAGGATCGAAGCGCGTTCGCGCAGGAGGTGAGAGCCGCGTGCGTCGTTCCCATGGTCGTCGTCAGCGGCGGACGCTTCGTAGACCTCGGATCCGATGCGATAGACGTCTTTGCCGACGCGTGCGGACTCCTCGAGGATTCCGGCGAGTTCTTTCGTCGTCGATCCATGCTGCGCGTCATAGCCAGCGGCCTCGAGGCGTGCCCATGCCGCGGCGACGCCCTTCGTGATGGACGAGCGAAGCCAGCTTGCCAAGTCGGTGCGTGCCGCTTCGCGCGCCGAAGTCTGATGCGCTCGCAGCGCGCTGCGCGCCAGCTTGCGCAGGCTCTCGTCGTCGCCGAGTTCCTTCTTGTAGAACAACGCGAAGAGTCGATCGCTCAGGTCGCGGATCGCATTGCCGAGGATCGCGAGTCGCTGCTCGTCTTTCGCCGTCTCGGCGATCAGTTCGTCGAGCAAGCCCGTACTGTCGCGTTGAACGAGCTCGAGCTCCTCGAGCTTGATCAAGCGCGTGAACGCTTCCGCCGCACACGAGACTCGGTTGCCGAGTTCGCGGGTCGCTGCGGCAAGGCGTTGGCGCGCGAAGTCGTACGCCATTCGCATCTCACCACGGCCGTCGAGGAGGCCGAGAATGAGCCGTGCGACGCGAGCGCGGTCGTCGAGCTCGGCGATCCCGCCGGCGACGTCACCCGTCCAGCGTGCGCGGAGGGCGTCGTGAATCTTCGTGAACGACGCAGGGTCGAGTTCTCCCTTGGCGGAAGGCGCGTGTTGCATGCGCAGTTCGAGCGCGTCGATCGGCATGGTGCGGACACGATCCGAGTCGAGCAGGTCCGCGAGCATGCGCTTTCGCAATGAGGCGACGACGTCCGTGTTCTGTCGCCAGCGCCACTGGGAGGTGATCTTGTTGACGAGGTTCGTCTCGTCCCGATCGAGCAACCGAAACGCGAGTTCGAGCAGTCGCTTCGACCATTCGGGAGTCAGCCGGTTCGCGGAATACTGCCATCCGTTGGAATACGCGTGATCGATCGCGACCTGGATCCGGGCACGGTCGTCTTCTTCGAGCCGATCGTCCAGCTCGGTCATCTGGGTGGTCGCCCAGCCGTCCGCAGTCTCGAGATCGTCCTCGAAGAGGCGCATCGAGAGCCAGCGCTGCCATGCTGTCTGCGACTCGGGTAGTCGTGCCGTCCATGTCGAGAGCACTTCGACGAGCGGTGTGAACTCCCGGACGGACCACAGATGGTCCGAGCTCCCCATGTAGAGCTGTCCGAGTTCGCCATCGTCCCAGCCGTCGAGCCGAACGACGTCGAGCCAGCCTCGTTTCGCTTCTTCGAACCGTCCCAGCCGTACGAGGCTTGCCAGGTGCGCAGGAACGACTCGGAGCGCGAACGGTTGATCCGAGCGAAGCCGCCTGAGAAGCGATTCGCACTCGATGTCTCTTCCGAGTTGCTGCAGGACCGAAGCCTCGATCGTGCCCCAGTGGAGGCGGACCGCTTCAGCGTTCGGAGTCGGTCGCGAGATCACGCTACGCATCGAGGTGAGCAGTCGCTCGCGTTCTTCGAGGCTGAACCGCGCTGTTGCGAGGTTCCAGATCTCGTTGGTGAACCACACTCGTGTCTTGCCGTCGTGCGTCGATGCGCTTTTCGCGAGTCCGTCGATGATCCGAACGAAGTCCTGTCCGGTGCGTGCCTGCTGCATCGCGTGGGCTTCGATCAAATCGACTGCGAACGTCGCCTTGGTCTTGGAGCGAGCGGCCTCGATGCGTTCGAGCATCGGCTGCCATTGCTGCTTGTAGAGCCGATGAGCCGCCAGCATGAGCTCGTCGATCACCGTCGCGTTGCCCCTGGCGAGCGCTTCCTTGGCATCGTCGAGCTTCGGGTCGAGCCGGCTCGCATAGATCGATGCCTCGTCCACGGAGCGCTCTCGTCGCGCTGCAGCGAGTGCCGCATCGCGATCGAGTTCCTCGACCTGGAGCGAGATGCGACGGACGAGTCGGTTCTCGTCATCGAACACTTCGGTGCGCGTCGCCCAGTCCGACCCCAGTGCGGTCACGAAGTCCGAGAAGCGAATCGTCTGTGTCACACGACTGCCACGGAAGTGCACGATCTCTTCGATGCGAGACTTCGTGATGTCGACGGTCACTCGCAACCTGAAGCGCCGGTCTTCACGAACCGTCGCGCTCTGGCGTGGAGTCACCTCGTAGACGATGCGCGCAAGGTCGGTCGCAATGCCGTGTCGTCGAATGTTCGCAAGTGCCCATTCCTGTTCGAGATCTCGGAAGGACATGTCGATCAGCGGCAACGAGAACTCACGTCGATCGAGGTCTACCGCGGCGCGGCGACGCCCGAGTCGTCCACCTAGACGCAGTTGTCCACGTTGCTCGTTGGAGAGCCAATTCTGAACGGGCTCGCTGAAGCCACCGCCAGTTTCGAGGAGCCACTCGGTTCCTGCCCAGATGGCGTCACTCGAGTTGGACCATGTCGCGACCTGGCGCACCGAGTGGATCGTTTCGTCGAGCACGACGAAGCGCGCACCGCGATCGGCCGCCGACAAAGCGTCACGTCGGTCCAGCGCGATCAACTCCGCGCGGATCCGTTCGTCACGTACCGTCAGTACGTCAGGCTTCGTTGCCTGCGGGATGTTCGGTGCGTAGGGGAATCCGATGTCGCTGAGGCCGGCGACTCGTGGAGGCGCGACGACCTGCGAAGCGGCTTCGTAACGCGACATGCTGGACGGCGCGCGTCTTGGCGGCAAGTAACCGAAGGATCCCGGGCCTGGAGTGCTCGGCCCGAAGGCGAGCCGCTTTGCGAATCGCCGGTTGCCGCCACCGCCGGCGTTCGGGAGATCGAAACGCGCGTCGTCGAAATCCTCGTCATGGGCGACGAACTTGTCGACCGGATCGAGCGAACGCTCGAACGTCACGCTCTTCAATTCTTCGCTCGGGGCCTCTTCGACCTCACTGTCCGCGAACCACTCGTCTCCACTGACGCGACCCTTCTTGCCCTCGATGCCCGCGCGTTCGCGGAACAGCTCGACGGACCCTGTGGGGGCACCGAGCGAGTTGATAGCCCGGGTATCGAGCAGCCGTTCCCCGAGTGCCGCCGTGTCGCGGGTGATCGTCTCGGCGAGCGCGACGTGCATGTCACGACCGAGACCGGCCAACTCGCGATACATGCTGCGCTGGAGTTCGATACGCCAGCCGCGCGCTTTTTCGAGTTGTTCACGAAGCAGAGTCTCGGTCGCGCGGTCGCGTGCGGCGGCGAAATAGTCTTCGCCATCACGCATGTGCACCGTGCGCTCGACCCCGAAACGTTCTCGATCGTCGTCGTTCTCGAGGACGAGGAAGCTCGTGAACGGCGTCATGATGCCGAACTCCGCACTCAGCGCGATGACCGAATCGTGTGCGTTCTTGCTGTCCTCGGCGATCAGCGAATCGATGTGCTTGCGTGCCCAGAGGCGCGGCACGAACGAGTTGCCTTCCCCTCGTCCGGCGAGGACCACCTCCCGTTCGAAACGGGCAGGCCGACCGTCCTTCTTGCCGGTTACGATCACACGACCTCGCGTGCTGTCCGAAGTCGGCAGGTAGCGGCCGAGCACGACTTGTTGCATGCCTTGCGGAATCCGCGGCATCACCGCCGGATACACGCGAGCGGTGCGCAAACCCTCGAACTGGATCTCCAAGTCTTCGAGGGCAGGGCTCTTCGCATCGCGGAGCAAAGCGACCGCACTGCTCCCGACATCGTTTGCATCGAGCTCACGCCAAGAGCCGTTTCCGAGCCTGCCGATCGTCTCGAGGACGGACTTCTCGTACGAACTCGATGGAGCGACGGCGTGATAGCTCGCCTTCGACGATGCGTACTCAGTCTGCAAGCGGGCGGCGAGCGCAGCGGCGTTGCCGTCACCGGCCGTGTGAACTCCGTCACCGACGTACACGACGATCACGGGCCGATCCGACTCGCGCGCCGATGCATCGGCGCTCACGATGTCCTGCACGCGAGCGAATGTGGCATCGAGATCGGTCCAACCGAGCGACACGCGCGATTCGAGCCAGGTGATCGCGTCCGAAATGCCGTCCTGACTCGGAGAGCGCATGTCTTCCGCGAACGCGTGCACGTCGGAGTCCGCGGTGAGCAGACGGAATCGGTCTTGTGGTCCGAGGAGCTGCAACAGCGACTCGACGAATTTGTGCTGTGCCGTGCGCGAAACGACGTCGCTCGATCCCGAGACGTCCGCCACGATGATGACGTCCGTCGGCGAACCCTCGGGTGTCGTCGTGCGCTGCCATGCACCATCGCCTCCGGGCGGATTGACGAGGGCCATGAAATAGCCGTCATCCCCACGTTGGTGCGACACGATGCGGAGTGGGGGGATCTCGGCAAGTTCGGTGCGCAGCTCGAAGTCACCGTCGGGCGACACAGCTTGTGCCTCGTAGCGCGCGCTCGCCGTTTCGCCATCCGTGCTCGCTTGGATCGCGTGTGTCGGCGATTCGATCTTCGAGATCTTCGTGCCAGACCAAACCTTGGCGTCGATCACGAGTTCGTCGAGCGGGACTTTCGCGAGCAACTCGCTTCGCAACGGGTAGCCGTAACGAATCGTGCGCCCCTCGAGAGGCAGCACTTGGGTGTAACGGATTCGAATGCGCTTCTTCGAGTGCGGGAAGATCGGGAACACCCGCGCCTTGAAGAGATTGCCGCCCGACCACTCGAGGAGGCCCGGATCGCGTCGTTCGCGGAGGATCTGTTCGTAGATTGCGCGTGCCCGCTGTTTCTCGACGATGTCGGCCTCGACGAGTTCGTCGCCGATCCACATCCCGAACCCGGAGATCGAAGCATCGGAAGGGAGTGGAAAGCGGAAGACGCCTTCGAGCGTCGAGTTCGTGTTGTTCTTGAACGCTTCTTCGATCGTCGTGCGCGCGATCTGATCGCGGATTTCGACTGTGATCTTGATCGAGCCGAGAGTCAGGGAGACATCGCGTCCATCGACGTTGGCGATCAGCGACCCGAGCCACTCGCTCGTTGCGGATGCTCGATACCCCTCGAGCCAACGCGGCGCTCGATCGAGCACTCGAGTCTTCCCGTCCGCGGCGCGAAGGACGAGCTTGCCGTCGTCGAGGCGTCGTTCGAAGTTGCCTGGGCCTTTGACGCTCAGAGCTCCTTCGGGCTTCTCGGTGGCACTGTTCAGCGTGAACTCGACGTCTCCGCTGACGAGTTCGATCGTGCGGTCGTCGGCGAAACGGAGCTGTGTGCCGGGGCCGGCGACCAGGGACCCGCCGGAACGCAGGCCGAGTTCGACCGCATTGGCGCCACGGGGTGAGGTCCGAAGCGAATCACCGGGCATCAGCCGTGAACGCGGGCCGAGGGCAGTCCAGCGTTCGCTTGCGAGAGGGCGGAAAAACGCCATGCCCTGACGGTCGGTGACCCTTGCCATCGCGTCGTCCGCACTGCGACGAGGTCCCGGTTGCGTATACGGAAGGGCGAAAGCGAACAAGGTCGTCGCGATTGCGAGCGTGCGCATCGAAGCTGCTCTCCGGCTGTGTTCTCGTATTCCCAGCGGTGACGAACCGCGTGTCGAAGCCGGGTGCAACGCTCCCCGATTCGTGCGGTTCCTGGATGTCGCGGTCGCGCAATCTCAGGCGCTGTGCCCGCGGCGGTGTTTTCGAACGATCCGTTCGAGGCGGCGCGGCATGTCCGTGAGGATCCCGTCGACGCCGAGGCGAAGGAGGCGCACGTGCTCGTTGCGAGCATTGATCGTCCATGCGATCAGGCGTTCGATTCTCTGCTCGTTCCCCGGATCGTTCCCCTGATCGTGATTGACCGCACGCATCTTCTCGACGTCCGATTCGATGATCTTCTGGTAGAGACTCCAAGCGCCGTAAGTGAGCGCTGGTCGCCCGATGCTCGCGATGCGGTTGGATTCCTCGACGGCGGCTCGAACCCCGCTGAAGCGGTTCTCGTCGAGCACGATGCCGGGCGAGATCTCGATGTCCCAGGAGAAGCGCCGTGAGCCTGCGTGCGGCTTCATCGCGCGAAGCACGTTCTTGTGCGGGGTCATGAACACGCATTCGAACTCGGGTTCGAACTCGTCGATCATCGCGCAGACCGCGTTCGTGAACGCCTCGGCGAGGTGATCACAATCGGACGGAATCTTGACGTCCAAGAACACGGCTTCGAGTCGCGACTCGGTCGTCGCCCATTCGAAGAACTCGCGCAGTGTCGGAATCCGGGCATCGACGCGCTTGCGAAAGAAGAACAGAACGGAACGTTGGTACCCGAAGTTCTGGCGTAGCTCGTCGAGCGTCAGTTCGTGCGCCCGTCGACGCGCATCGTCCCAGTACTTCGGTGCGCGAGGGAGGTACTTTCCTCCTTCCAGTCCGAGCTGGCGGGCGATTGCGACGAGGTCGTTGGGGTCCCAGTCATGCCACAAGGCAATGACACCGTCCTTCGTCATCGACAGGTCGATCTCGACCGCGTTGGCTCCGTCTTCGACAGCCTGATGCATCGATGGGAGCGTGTTCTCGACACAGCGGCGTGGAGACCCCCTGTGGCCGACGACCAGGAATGGGCCATCGGAGCCATGCTCGACGGGTTGCGGGGATCTCGTGGTCATGCGTCCGATCGCTGCTGCAGAGGCGGCAGCACCGCGTTTCACCGCCTCGAGTCCTCGCGCGACCGTGGAGGTCGCGGCGCGCTGCATTCCCGCGAGAACGCTCGCAACGCCGGGCTTGCTCCCTCGCCCCTTGGCCTGGTCGCGTCGCCGACCTTCGGCTTCGAGACGCTGTCTGTGACGTTCTGCTGCGCGGATGCGGATCTCAGGAGCTGGCATGCGCACAGGATACGACGAAGGTCGAGTCGAACGCGTCCGCTATCATGCTCGGCCTTCGAGACGCGAAGGCTTCTGGCTAGCACCGACAAGGTAGGCAACGACGTGGCGATGGATCGCGAACAATGGAAACGTGAAGTCTGGCAGCCGTCGGTACAGCGGCACGCCGAACGCCGTGATCGGTTCGCCACGACCTCGGATATCGAACTCGAGCCCGTCTACGGTAACGGAGACGGCATGCCGGGCGTCGTGCCGTACACGCGCGGAGTCCAGCCGACGATGTACCGCGGACGTTTCTGGACGATGCGTCAGTACTCGGGATTCGGTTCTGCACGTCAGACGAATACACGATTCCGGTTCTTGCGTGAGCAAGGGCAGACCGGGCTCTCGGTCGCGTTCGACCTCCCTACGCAGATGGGATACGAGTCGGATCACGATCTCGCGCGTCCCGAAGTCGGGAAGGTCGGCGTACCGATCAACTCGCTGCTCGACATGGAACGGCTCTTCGATTCGATTCCGCTCGATCAGGTATCGACATCGATGACGATCAATGCGACGGCTCCCATCCTGCTCGCTCTCTACGTCGCTGCGGCAGAGCGGCAGGGTGTGGCTGCGACGGCGCTCCGTGGCACGATCCAGAACGACATCCTCAAGGAGTATGCAGCGCGTGGAACGTATCGCTTCGACGTTCCCGGAAGCATGCGATTGATCACGGACGTGTTCGCGTGGGCATCCGAGCATGTTCCCAGTTGGAATACGATTTCGATTTCCGGATACCACATTCGCGAAGCCGGCTCGACCGCTGCTCAAGAACTCGCGTTCACGCTCGCCAACGGTCTCGCCTACGTGAAGGCTGCCGTGGCCAAGGGGCTCGATCCGAATCGCTTTGGCCGACGACTATCGTTCTTCTTCAACAGCCACAACGACTTCTTCGAAGAGGTCGCGAAGTTCCGTGCCGCCAGGCGCATGTGGGCTTCGATGCTCCGCGAGCGCTACGGGGTCACGGACGACAAGGCGCTGATGCTGCGGTTTCACACGCAGACCGCCGGGTCGACACTCACGAGCCAGCAGCCGTCGAACAACATCGTGCGCGTCACGATGCAAGCGCTCGCAGCGGTGCTCGGTGGCACGCAGAGCTTGCACACGAACTCGATGGACGAAGCGCTCGGTCTGCCGACCGAGTCGAGTGTTACGACGGCGCTGCGCACGCAGCAGATCATCGCGCACGAGAGCGGCGTGGCCGATGTGATCGATCCGTTGGGAGGCGCGCCGTTCATCGAAGAGCTCACGGACCGTCTCGAAGCTGCTGCGCGCGACTTGATGACGAAGATCGACGAGCTGGGTGGTGCGGAGAAGGCGATTCAAGCGGGCTTCTATCAAGAAGAGATCCATCGATCCGCGATGCGTTGGCAGCGCGCCGTCGAATCCGGCGATGCGACCGTGGTCGGAGTCAATCAGTTCACGACCGACGAGGATCCGATGGAAGTCTTTCGTGTCGACGAGTCCATGCAGCGCGAGACCATCGATGATCTCGAGGAGTGTCGCCGTGTACGGGACGAGTCCGAAGTCACCGCGGCGCTCGACGCGGTCGAGGCCGCAGCGAGGTCGACGGACAACACGATGCCTGCGATTCTCCGCGCGATCGAACGTCTCGCTACGGTCGGACAGATCTGCGACCGGCTCGAACGCGTCTTCGGCCGATATCGGCCGAGCCGCGCTTTTTGACGCCCGCAACTCGTTCGGTGATGATGATCCGGTGGCGATGACGACGCGTGGGGCGGTACTCGGGATGGCCGAGCAGACGAAGACTCGAGAACAGACCAAACCCGACACCAAGACGCGGGTCGCGCCGCCGTGGAATGTCGTCGTGTGGGACGATCCGGTCACGCTCATGAGTTACGTGACCACTGTGTTCCAACAAGTCTTCGGGTACTCGGCATCACGCGCCGAACGCCTGATGCTCGAGGTCCATGAGCGTGGCAAGTCCGTCGTGTGGACCGGGGCTCGCGAGCAAGCCGAGATCTACGTCGGCAAGTTGCAGAGCTTCAGCCTCAAGACGACGTTGGAGCCGGGGCACGACTGAGGGCGCCTTGAACTACCCACGTATCGAGATCCAAGCGGACGGCACGCTCGTCCTTCGCTGCCTCAGCGCATCTCACGTGTTCGCACTTCGCGAAGTACCGGAGATTCTGCGCGATGACGATCCCGATGTCCGAGCGCGCCTCTTTCCGAACAGCTACGAGAATGATCCCGAGCGTGAAGCCGAATGGGACCGATACTCGCGCCCGGATCTCATTGCATTGTTCGATTCGCGTCGCGAGATCGTCGAACGAGATCTCGAGTCGATTCTCTCGGAACCCGTTTGGCGCGGCTATCGACTGACGATACCCGGCACGCACAAGAGCGCGTGGATGGCAGCGCTCAATGCGGCTCGCATCGCCCTCGCGGTACGCGCCGGCATCGATGCGCGCGACATGGAAGCCGAACTCGACTTCGAGAATCCGAGCGCGAAGCATCTCGCATTGTTCCGGATCCACGTGCTAGGACACTTGCTGGGGCTCATCGTCGAGAGCGGAAATCCGGATATCGAGTTCGAGTTCGATGGTGATGATTTCGACGACTTCGACGGCCCGCCGTAGGTTTCGAGTTTCCACTGGTATCGACGATTGTCGTGCAAGCATCGTTATGCTCGCGGCATGCGAACCAGCACGATGGCGCGGTCGGTCCTCTTGGCGTTCAGTGGGGCGTGGATCCTTGGAGCTTGCTCGGACGAATACCCGCATTCCGAAGTCCGTGCAGCGTCGTTCCCCGCTTGGCTCGACGCGGGTCCGATGCTCGGGCACGTCTCGAATGACGAAGTGCGACTCTGGTATCAGGTCCACATCGCTGACGGCGATGCGGGCAAGGCCGCGGACGTTCGACCGGAGCTGCAGGTTGGCGATGGTGAGTTCGTCGCGGCTGATGAGGTCCGTGATTTCGAGCAAGGCTGCAAAGTAGCTGTGTTTCGAGGACTTTCGGGAGAGGCATTCACCGCCCGTCTGAAGAGCGGTGACGAAGAGCGCGTCGTCCACGGAAAACTCGCGCCGAAGCCATCGAGAACCGGGCGCGTCGTTCTTGCCTTCGGCTCGTGCTCCAGAGATTCGGAGTTCGGTCGAACGCCGGTGTTCGCACGCATTCCCGAGCACGATCCGGACGTGATGCTCTTCGCGGGAGACAACAGCTACTTCATTCGCGGTGGAACGGGTCCGAACCGGTACAGCACGACGACGAAGGAAGGTGATTGGGAAACGCTCGAGAAGATGCTCGCGCGTCATCTCCAATCGAGGCGATTGCCGTCACTGCAGAAGTTGATCTCCACCACGCCGTGCTACGCCATCTGGGACGATCACGACTACGGACCGAACGATGCGGATCGCGACTACTCGGGCAAGAACCGAGCACTCGCGGCATTCGACTCGATGTGGGCGAACCCCGATCGCCCGGAAGGCGCTCCCGAGGGTGGCTGTATCAGCAAGTTCCGCCGAGGGCCGATCGAGGTCTGGATGCTCGACGGCCGATGGTTCAAGAAGACTCGCGATGCGAACAAGAAGCTCGTGCCGAACGCGACGATTTGGGGTGCCGATCAAATCGCTTGGCTCGAGCGCACGTTGCTCGCGAGCACGGCACCCGTCAAGGTGATCGTGAGCGGAACTCAGATCTTCGAGCGTGGGTTCGTGGGTGAGGGGCATTGGCAGGAAGCCAAGGAGGAGCGTGCGCGCTTCGAGAGTTTCCTGCGCGACAATCGCATCGACGGTGTGATCGTCTTGAGCGGTGATCGGCATCACCACGAACTGATGCGTGTCGGGCCGGTCGACGGTGCGTACGTCTACGAGTTCACGAGTTCGCCATTCCAGTACGGTCAGAAAGTCGGACCGATTCCCAAGGAGCGGTCGAATCCGACCCGGCTGTGGGGGACTCGAGGGAACGGCTTCGGGCTCGTGACGATCGATGTGCGCGGCGAACGGGACGGCGAGCTGCGCTTCGAGATCTTCGGCGAGAACGGCAAGGTTCCGAACGACGGGGATACGCCGTGTTCGCGAACGATCGCTCTCGGCGATCTCTACTACGACAAGTGACTCTGCGAGCCGAATGGACGAGGGAGTTGCGCGTCGGGCGACTCCTTACGGTTGGACGCCTTGGGCTCGAGTTCGGAGGTCAGGCGTGGGGTTTCGGCGGGGCGTCCCTGCGGTAGGCGGATCGTCGCTCGACAGCCGGTTCCCCGTGCAGACGAAGCGAGCGAGAGTCCGCCACCGTGCGCCTCGACGATCACGCGCGCGAGCGCGAGTCCGATACCACCACGAATGCGATCGCGTCGCGTCGACGGCAAGAAAGCATCGAAGCCAGGCGGAATCACCGGTCCATCGTCGTCGACGTGGATCCACAGGTCTCGTGAGTCGGCATTCCAGGACACGCGAACACGACCGTCGGTCGTCGTCGTCGCCTCGAGTGCATCGGCGAGAACACTTCGGAGCGCTTGCTCGAGCAAGATCGGGTCACCGACGAACGTCAGCGGTGGACCGCCTTCGATGTCGGCCTTGAGTTCGTCGTGGTCCGCGATCTCGTCGATCCACGAGGCGATCTCGATGTCCGCCGGTACCGGTCGAGGCAGATTCGCGAAACCCGAGTAGGCATCGGCGAACGTGGACAAGCGCTCGGCATGTCGTCCGATCGACTCGAGTGAGACGGCGAAGCGGCAGCGCCAGTCCTGCGGTAGGGGGCCTTCGATTTGCGTCCGAATTCCTTCCGCGAGCGCACGGATCGACGTGAGTTGATCGCTGGTCTCGCGCAGGAGCACGCGCACGAGGCGCTGCCATTCGGTTTGATCTTGAAGTGCGATTCCGCCGGACCGATCGTTGTCGACATCGGTGCGTCGCACGTGCAGTAGCGTTCGTCGATGACCGCCCTCGACGAAGCCGAAGCGATCGACGTCGCAACCATCGAGTTGAAGTCGATACCGATCGACGTCGTTCGTGAGCAATCGTTCGAGACCCAGTTCACGAGCCGAGCGCCCGAGCAGACTCGCCGCGGATGCACCGAGAAGCGCGGCTCCCGCCTCGTTCGTCTCGATGAGGCGCTGGCGCCCGTCGAGCACGAAGAGTGCGTCGTTGCTCGCTTCGAACAACCGAATCCGAAGGGTGCGAGCATCCTCGGTCGCGCTGCGCTGACGTTCGAAGAGCTTGCAGATCCCGTCGATCTCGTGGAGGACGTGCTCGAGTTCTTCGTTCGCGGGGACGGCGATCTCGGACTCCGAATCCGGGCCCAGGCGCGCTGCCGACAGGCCATTCGCGATGCGCAGATAGGTTTGCCGGCTGTGGTGCACGAGCGTGAGCAGGCTCGAAGTCGCGGCGACGAGCAGCAATGCCGCCAGGCTCCAGCGCCACCACGGGTTGTCGACGTAGCGATGGAGCAAGATCAATGCCGCGGCGAGCGGTGGCAGCGCGAGCACGATGCCGTGATGCAGGACTTTTGCTCGGTGAGTCAGAAAGCGTGGCATGGAACGGTGTGACGCTGGGATGGACTCCGGGAACGGATTCCGCACGACCCTCCATCGTACGGACGCGCGCGGATCGTGGGGCGAGTTCCGACAGCGCGTGGCGGCGTCAGAATACGCGG
>JAGQQW010000389.1 GCA_020426005.1 Planctomycetota bacterium
TCGCGGCCATCCTGATCGTCTTGCTGCTCTACATGGCGACACGTTCGTGGTTGCGCGTCGCGATCGTGCTGCTCGCATTGCCGTTCAGCCTCGTGGGTACGTTCTGGCTGCTCTGGTTCCTCGGCTACAACCTCTCGCTCGCGGTCTGGGTCGGGGTCATCGCACTCGGCGGTCTGAGCGCGGAGACCGGTCTCGTCATGCTGCTGTATCTCGACAACAGCTTCGAGCGCTTCCGGGCCGAAGGGCGCATGCGCGACGCCGATGACCTGTGGTTCGCAGTGCACGACGGCGCGGTCAAACGCATCCGTCCCAAGACCATGACCGTGATGACGACGTTCATCGGTCTCGTGCCCCTGTTGTGGGCGACCGGCGCCGGGGCCGACACGATGCGAAGACTCGCAGCGCCGATGATCGGCGGGCTCGCGACGAGCTTCGTCATGGAGTTGCTGATCTATCCCGTGATCTTCTTCTTGGCCAAGAAGTTCGCGATGCGGCACGAGTGGCGCGATGCCGCGAATGCATCCCAGACCCAGGCGGAAGATCCGTCATGAGTCTCCCCCGTTCTGTCGCGACGACTCCGCGGTCCTTCGCCCGCTGCGTCGCTGCGCGTTCCGACGATCCCGAGAAGAGAGAGAACCTACGATGATCCTCACGACTTCAAGATTTTTTGCGCCCGCCATCGCCGTGTGTCTCTTGGCAGGCAACGTTCTTGCCCGGCAGGAGCGCCGGCCAGCAGACGTCGGCGACCGATCGAAGGCCGAGTCCCACGAAGCGCAACAAGACGCCAAGGCAACGAGCGAGACGAGTCAGGCGAAGGCCGCCGAGCGCGTCGGTGATGCGTATCCCTTCATGACCTGCCCCGTCTCGGGAAAGAAGCTCGGCAGCATGGGGAAGCCCGTCGTGAAGCTCTACGACGGGCGCGAAGTGCGCTACTGCTGCAACGGGTGTCCGAAGACGTTCGAGAAGGACCTGGCCAAGAGTCTGGCGACGCTCGACGAGAAGATCGTCGAACACCAGAAGGCGCTCTACCCGCTCGAAGCGTCTGTCGTCAGTGGCATGAAGTTCGACGAGAAGCTCGAGAAGGGGCCCGTCGAGTTCGTCTACGGCAACCGGCTGGTGCGGGTCGCTTCGGAGAAGGAGCAAGCGACGTTCGTCGCGCACGCGGCGAAGTTCCTGAAAGCTCTCGACAAGGCCGTGGTCGAGGCTCAGGGCGACGATTATCCACTCGACTCGTGTCCGATCAGCGGTGAGAAGCTCGGCAGCATGGGCCGTCCGATCGATCGCGTCGTCGCGGGACGTCTCGTGCGTCTGTGCTGCAAGAGTTGCGTCAAGAAGCTCGATCAGCGCGCGCCGATGATCGTGAAACTCGTCGACGCGCAGCGCGCTCGCGCGGCACGTACCGCAGAGAAAGGTACTGCAGAAAACGGTACCGCAGAGAAGCGTGCGGAGCAGGACGGCGAGAAGAAGAACACGCCGCCCGAGGACCGTCAGAAGCCGGGCCGCAAGAAGCGCGACACGACGCGCACCTCGAACGGAGACGCCACGCCGCGATGACGGACGCGATCCGTCGTGGGGCTTCGATCGCGGTCGAGGCTTGGCGCGCGAACGCTCCGCCCGCAGCTCACCAAGGGCCGTCGCGCTTCACGAGCACGATGTGCTTGCCGTCGAGACGCGACAGCCCGCGGTAGCCGCCGAACCAGATCCGGCCCGCGTGATCCTCGAACGTGCACTGCACCGCGTTGCTCGCGAGCCCGTCGCTTTCGTCGAACTTCGTGGCGCGCTCGCCGTCGTAGCGATAGACGCCGACCCTCTTGATCGGGAACCACAGGTTCCCCTCGCTGTCCTCGAAGAGGTCCCAGGCCTCGTTGTGTTCAAGGCCTGCGGAGCTCTCGACGCCTGAGGACTTCATGATGTCGACGAACGTCGTGCCATCGAAGCGACAGATCCCGCCATGGTGGGTCGCGAACCAGAAGTTGCCGTGCCGGTCCTCGAGGATGTCGTTGACCGAGCCGTTGGTGAGGCCGTCCTTCTCGGTGTAGTGCGTGAGCTTCGAGCCGTCGTAGCGATAGACACCGGCCGTGCTCTGCGCGAACCACACGTCTCCGCGCGAATCCGCGAGGATCGCGTGGATGATCGTCGTGCTCGAGACCCCGCGAAGCGGGTCGGCAGCCTCGGCGGGTGGCAACCAGAACGACGTGAAGCGTTCGGTCGCCGGGTCGAAGCGACAGGCTCCGCCATAGGTCCCGACCCACAGGATGCCGCCGCGATCGATGCAGAGGCTCCACACGTCGGGCGACTGCAGCCCATCGTCCGCCGTGTAATTGCGGAATGTCGAGCCGTCATAGCGGGTCATGCCGCACGACGTGCCGAACCACAAGATCCCGCTCGCGTCCTCGACGATCGCCCGGACCGCGGGGTCGCCGTGGCCCTCATCCGTACCGAAGCCTTTGGAGACGCCGAATCGCGTCAGCGTCTCGCCGTCATGGCGGAACACGCCATCGCCATTGGTCCCGAACCACAGGTTCCCCGCGCGGTCCTGGTGGATCCGGCGCACGAACTCGCTGAGCTGGCGTCGCAGGCGGGGTGGCTCCGTGCCGTCGCCGATCGCACATCCGGCAAACAGGATGGCGCAGACGAAGGCGCTGGCCAAGGCACGGAGCGTGGCGCGGAGCCGGACGCGGTCGGCAGCGAAGGTGCGGTATTGCATGGGTTCAGGTCGAGTCGAGACGCGAATCACTCCACGATTCTCATGGCCATTCTCCGGGTCATCCTGCCCGCGGCTCACCGCGAACATCCGAGGGGAAAACTCGCGAGAAAAGCCTTCTTCTCCTCGCTTGCGGGGGGCGCTCCGGGTCGCTACTCTCGTCGCCCCTGATTCCCGGCCGGCGCGTCGTGTACCAACTGCGAGCGTCGTCCCAGGCACTACACCGTATTTCCTCTATGCCGACCATCAACCAGCTCGTCC
>JAGQQW010000390.1 GCA_020426005.1 Planctomycetota bacterium
TCCGACGATCTCATCGAGGATCTCGCGCGCTTGCCGCACTTCGCCGAGGGTCGTGACCATCGGCAAAAGGATCGATACCGGTCCCTTGCTGCTCGCGCGGATCAGCGCGCGCATCTGCGTGTAGAAGATGTCGCGCCACTGCAAGGTCAGCCGAATCCCGCGCCAGCCGAGCACGGGATTGCGCTCGACGGGAGTTCGGAAGTACTGGAGCGGCTTGTCGCCACCGATGTCGAGCGTGCGGAACGTCACGTTCCGCCCCCCCATGCTCTCGACGATCTTCGAATAGAGTTCGAACTGCTCTTCTTCGCTCGGGAACATCAGGCGTTCCATGAACGCGAACTCGGTCCGGAACAAACCGACACCCTTGAACATCCCGGGTTCGAGCGCATCGAGCTCGCGCGTTCCTTCGATGTTGGCGAGCAAGGTCACGGGCGTGCCGTCGATCGTGACGGACTGCGAAAGTCGGACCTCGAAGATGCGCCGTTCGGCCGCCGTGCTCTCTTCGATGCGTTCTTCGTAGCGCTCGATCGTCTCGCGATCGGGATCGACGAGCAAACGACCGCGCTCTGCATCCAAGATCACGATTCGCCCCGCCGGGAGCTTGGCGAGTTCGTGTTCGAGACCGACGACGCACGGGATCCCGAGCGACTTCGCGAGGATCGCGCCGTGGCTGTAGCGACCACCCTCGCCCATCACGATTCCGCGAACGTGCTTGGTGTCGACTTTTCCGAGATCGCTCGGCAGGAACTCGTCGACCGCGAGGATGAAATCGAGCCCGTCGTCGCCGTCGCTTCCTTGTGCGCGCTGGAGCAGCATCCCCGTGATCTGGCGCCCGACGTCACGCACGTCCGCCGCGCGCTCGCGCACGGTCACGCTGTCGATGCGGCGGAAGATCTGTTCGTAACCAGCGACGACCGCTTGGAGCGCGGCCTCGGCGTTGATCTTGTCCTTACGGATCCCGGCTTCGACGTCGCTCTGCAGTCTCGGGTCGGTAACGAGGGCGATATGGGCGTCATAGATGCCCAGAACCGACCCGGCAGCCTCGCCCAACTTCTCCTTGAGCCTCTCGAGTGCCTCGGCGGCCTTCGTGCAGGCGACGCGGAAGCGCTCGCACTCCGCGTCGAGCTCGTCATCCTCGATCCGATAGCGTGGGACGAACTCCCCCGCGAGTCGGAGATGACGCAACGGCGCGATCGCGATCCCGGGCGACGCTGCGATTGCTGAGATTTCGTGGACCATTGCGCTCTCGAGCGGGACCGTCCGGATGACCCCACCCGGACAAGGACCTTACTTTTGGGCGTAACATCTTGGAGCGGGATCGACCACGCGCAACCGCCAACCCAAGGCGATCACGACATCTTTCCGCAGAGCGGATGGAAACGGGCTTCGTGCTGCATCTTCGTTCAGCACGGTGGCTCCGGATGCCGATACCTGAAGACGACTCGGATCCACGAGCCGATCGGCTCGAGAGACAGCAGGGAACGCGCATGGGCATGCCGAACAGCCAAGACCTCCAGGACTCCCTCGACCAGGCATTCGACTTGGTCGAAAACGAGCCAACGAACATCACACCGACGACCCCAGTGGCACGCCGTGCGGGGTCACGTCGCACGGCTCGCGCACCGCAGGTCGAGGACATCAAGCTGTCCGGTATTCCGCAGTATCTCGGGCTGCTCCTGATCCTCAGCGCCTTCGGGATCGCGGCCGCACCACAGCTCGGGGTCCCCGAGAACGCGCTCACCACGATTTCGATGCTCGGGATCACTCCGGGCCTCCTCCTCGTGTCGGGCATCCTGCTCGCGGGCCTCGCTTGGCTCCAGGCCACGGGTCTGCGCAACAGCTCCCGCGTGCTCTCGGAGCACATCGATCACGAACTCTCGTCGATCGCGAACGAGGTCTCGGCGATGGCCGAGGAAGCGCGCAACGCGAATCCTCAAGCTGCCGTCGAACAAGGTCTCGAAACGCAGGCCCAAGTGCTCGTCAAGATCGAGACGATGATCGCGAACCTGACGAAGGCCGTGCGCATGCACAACAAGCCGCTCGTCGACATCGTCGGCATGGCGACGGATCTCGCCAAGCAGGGATCCGAGACGCAGACGAAGGTCGACTCGGTCAAGCACGATCTCGAAGCCATCGAACGCGGAATGACCGAGGTACGGACCGCGGACGAGAAGCACTGGGAAGGGCTGTTCCAGCGGATCAACACGAGCGACGAGCAACTCGACGACCGGTTCGATCGCAATCGCGATGCGCTCTTCGAACGGCTCGAGCAGTACATCGTGCGCGAGAACGGTCGCTTGACGAGCGATGTCGAGACCCACGTCGACCTGTTGCGCGAACAACTCGAGAAAGCCGTCAAGGAGATGGAGACCTCGACCCAGGGAGAACTCCGCGCGGTCGCGTCGCGTGTCGACGAACTCGCCAAGCAGGGTGGCGGCGGAAAGGGATCGAGCCTCGATCCCAAGTGGATGCAGGGTCTCGAGCAGAACCTCGCGCAAGTGCGCCGCGTCGTCGAAGAGATCGCGATGCGACCGGCGTCGGCTGGATCGACGACGTCCTCGAGCGGAAGCGCATCGAGTTCGTACGAATCGCAAAGCGGCAGCACGTCGAACGCGACATCGGCATCGACGTCGACGTCGACTCCGGAACCAGCCGCCGCGGCGGGCGACGGCGAAGGCCCGGGTGGCAAGAAGGTCATGAGCGCGATCGAGCGCCTGAAGAAGCTCCGCGGAAACTGAGCGTCCGCTCCCACGCTCGATGCTGGCACCCGGCGCGGCATCGGGTACAACCCGCGTATGGCACTCGTACTCGTCACTGGCGCGTCCTCGGGGTTCGGATTGGCGACGGCACGCACGTTTGCCGAGGCCGGTCATGCAGTCGCGATCGGCGCACGTCGCGAGGAGCGGCTCACGCGA
>JAGQQW010000391.1 GCA_020426005.1 Planctomycetota bacterium
CCGGGTACGCGGGTCACTTCCCCAATCCGCCGTACGACAAGATAGCGATCAGGATCAACGAGCTTGGGTATCGGGACCGACCTTTCCCGCCTCGATCCGGTCAAAGCCGCATCGTTGTCCTGGGGGATTCGATCACGTTCGGAGCGGGGATCGCGGCCGAGGAGAGATACACGGATGCAGCTGAAAGACTCTGCACGGGGCGATGCGAAGTACTCAACCTCGGTGTGAACAACTACCAGACCGAGAACTACCGCGCGCAGCTCGAAAGACATGTCGACGCGCTGGATCCGGATATCGTGGTCGTCGGGTTCTGCATGAACGACATCCGACCGATGGCGCGCATCGACGACCTCGACAAAGTTCGACGGTCCGGTGCGATCAATCGCTTGCGGGGAGTCCTCAAGAGTTCCCAGCTACTGCGAGTCGGCTCCGCGATCTGGAGAGCGACGACCCTCGACGCCAAGGCATACGATGAGCGTTGGATTCGATTGGCGATCGAAGCCTGGCAGGACGAAGCAGGACGGGAGAGATTGTCGAACACCCTCGAACAGATTCGTGATTTCACGGAGTCACGAGGCATTCGGCTGGTCGTCGTTCTGTTTCCCGAGAAGCACCAGCTCGAGGATTTCGAGGCATACGGCCTGCCCTACTCGATGGCCGAGAAGGCTATGGCCGAGCTGGGAATTCCGACGATCTCGTTGCTCCCGCGGATGAAGAGCGCAATCGAGAGAGGGGAGCTGGCACCGACCGAAATCTTCCTCCCAAAGGACAACATCCACTTCACGCCTCGAGTCCACGAGTGGATCGCGAAGATCTTGATCGACCACCTTCCACTCGAGATTCCGCGGGACACCGAGCAGTCATGACTGGCTCGGCGTCCGAAACAGCGGCGGCTCTCGGCGTACTGCACGGTCGCCCCAGACGCACCTAGAGACGGCCTCGATGTCATTTCTTCGCAATGCCGGCTCGTTGGCGATCACATCGGTCGTGGCGATCCCCATTGGCTTCCTCACGAACGTCATCCTCGCCCGCTATCTCGGCCCAGAAGAGATGGGGCACTATTCCGTTCTCCAGCGATTCACGACCATTGCTTTCGTCCTTTGCCTACTTGGTATCCCGAGTGCGTCGATCTATCGATTACGAAAAACGAAGATCGACGCTCGGGTCGTCTTGTCGACCTCGCTCTCGATCGTCCTCTGCTCATCGAGCGTCGTTACGATGATCCTTCTCGGCGTCGGGGAGTGGCTCTCTGCGTCCGCGCTCGGATCTCCGCCGCAACTCGCCTACCGAGTGGCGCTATTACTGATTCCGGCTCAGGCAACCGGACAGACGATGATGGCCATGTCACGCGCTCTGGACCGGTTCGCACTCGGAAACGGCTATCTCCTCTCCGTGTGGATCGGATCGTTCGTCGCGTTGAGTCTGGGCTTGATCGTATTCGACTTCGAACTCGTTGGAGCCTTGACACTCCTCTCGGCCGTCCATCTCGCCTCCACGACCTACATCTCGGTTCGCGTCCTCGCAATCACTGGATCGAGACTGCGCACGTCCCTCCGCGACGTGGCCGAGACGACTCGGTACGGACTGAAGAGTCAAGCGCAGGTGGTGCTCACACACCTCCACGAGAACGTCGACGTGCTGATCCTTGCGGCGCTTCTCGACGCTCCAGATCAAGTCGCCTTCTACGCGATCGCGACTAGCATCGTGAACCGCGTCCGAATCCTACCCGCGTCGATTGCGAATGCATTCCTGCCACACGTCGCGGGACTCGATCGCGGCGCTGCGGGCGAGCTCGCTGCACGCGCATCACGGCACTCATTCGTGTGGATCTTCTCGATAGCGCTGACTGCCGCTCTGGCGACGCCGATCGTCATTCCGTTGGCCTATGGCGAACGGTTCCAGGACGTGGTCAGGCTGATCCTCATTCTCCTGCCAGCAACCGTGTTCCTGTCGACCAGTGGTCTTCTCGCTCGATACTTCATGGCTATCAATCACCAGGGAGTGGTGATCCGAACCCAATCCTGCTCCACGGCGCTGAACGTCGCTCTGAACCTTGCGTTGATCCCAAAGCTCGGAATCGACGGCGCGGCTCTGACTAGCCTGCTCTCGTATGCAGCCGAGCTGACCCTCATCACTGCGGCATTCCGAAGATGCTCCGGAATTCCCGTGCGACGGCTATTCCTGCTCGAGAGAGGGGATTGGCTCGACTACCGGCTGCGTATCACTTCTTACTGGAGGCGTCTGAATCGCCCTGGATCTGACTGATCGGCGTTACGCGTGCGCAGCTCGACTCGATACGTAGGCTACCGAGGAGGTTGGAGGGCCTGCCTAGCAGGTGGCAATGAGCCTTTCGTACAGATTCACCGCGGCAACCACCGACGGACTCGATGCGACGCGGGGACGGAGCTCCGAGTACTTGTCCGAACGAAAGTCCGTAGGAATGGGAACTCGCGCGTCATTCTGCCTATGCGGCGAACCTCGCCTGATCGCCTCACGCGCTGCCTCCGCGAGCTCTTGTTCGTCGAAGTCGGTCCGAAAATTCGTCCCGAACCGAGCGTTGATCTTTTCGGAGGCTTCTCGAAAACGCGCATCCGTCACGTCCTCGAACTTGAGAAGGACAACTTCGTCACGATTCTTCTCGACCCATTCATAGAAGTCGCGGTACTTCCTGGCCAGAAGTCGCCCCATCGCATCACTCGTATCGTCGACGGCGATCATGTTCGAGGCAATGGCATCAACCGGGTGGCGAATCACGACTACAGCCGGGATTTGCCACTTCACTGCATGCTTCACGTTGGAGATGATGTGTGAGTGGTGTGAAATCCGATCCGGATCGATGTCCGGATTGGCACAACGGAACAATCGAACGCTGAAGGAGTTCGCACTCCGAGGAAAGGCCTCAAT
>JAGQQW010000392.1 GCA_020426005.1 Planctomycetota bacterium
ATGTCTTAAAGAACATAGCCTTAAGTCTCTTGTCCGGGCTCGTTTCTGGGGTCGAAACTGAGCGCATGCCGACCATCACACAGCGCCTTGTCAGTAGTGCGAAGCCTCGCGCCAAGAAGTACGAGATCGCCTGCAACTCCCTGCGCGGTTTTATCCTGCGCGTGCTTCCGAGCGGGAAGAAGGTCTACTATGCACGCGTCCGCCATGATGGGAGAGACACGCGACACCGTGTCGGAATGGCCGGCGAGTGGAGCTTCGTTGCGGCACGTAACCGCGCGGCAGAGATTCTGACCAGCGTAGCTCAAGACACGAGCCGTGCGCACCCACGCTCACCAGAGTTGGAGCAGTCGAGTGCCCCGCTGCTTCGAAACTTCGCGCGCCGCTACGACGCCGGGCACATCGAGCCCACGCTGAAGCAATCAACACGAAGGCGATACAGGTGCTCGATCAAGAACCACATACTTCCGCGTTTCGGCCAACGACGACTTGACGATATCCGACGCGAGGAGGTCGAGCGTTGGCGCGGCGACATGGCCGGAAACAGGAACGCCTTCACGGCCGCACTCCTGACGCTCTCGAATATGTACACGAAGGCGCTCGACTGGGGCGTACTTCCCGACACGTTCCGACCTCCGACACGAGGCGTTAAGAAGTACCCGACGCGAAAGCGCGAACGGTTTCTGACTCCCGAAGAGCGAGTGCGGCTCGAGGAGTACCTTGAGGCCGCGGGCCAGAAGACCGGCAACCAGAAGGGCCGAATTCACTGGAGTATTATCGCGGCGATCCGGCTGCTCTCGTACACCGGTATGCGACGCAGCGAGGTTCTTGGCCTGACGTGGGAGATGGTGGATCTGACTCATCGTGTCTTCCGTCTGCCTGACTCGAAGGTCGGCCAACGCAACGTCCCGTTCGGTCCGGTCGTGTACGACCTCCTTGTAGATGACTTGATGCCCCGCAAGACGGGAGCGCCTTGGATCTGTGTCTCGCGGTTCGGTACTCCAGTGAGTAAAAGGGGGATCGGCGACGCGTGGCGCCGATCCCGCAAGCAAATCGGTCTCGGCAACATGCGCCTGCACGATCTACGACACTCAGCAGCCAGCGATGCGCTGATGGGTGGAGTGCCGTTGGCCGTGGTCGGAAAGGTTCTTGGGCATCGGAACCCAAGCACAACGGCCCGGTACGCACATATTTCCGATTCGGTGGTACGCGATGCTGTAGGCATCCTGTCCAAACGTGTCGGCCAGGCGCGCACCAAAGCTTCGAAGAGACATCCTCGAAGAAGCCGAGCGAAGTGATCCCGCCTTGAAATAGGAGCGGCGGTTCCAACGGGTCACCGACGTAGATCCCGTCGATTAACGACCTCGTCAGCGTGCGGAGATCTCGCTTGAGGATCTTCCGAGGTCTCGCTAACTTACGTGCGGCTCACTCACGGTGCTCTTGCTCGTCGAGCACTACTTGACCGCGTTCGGCGCAGGCTCGAGCGAGCGCTCGTAGCGGCGCGGCCACGCCGATGAGAATCTGCTCGAATACTTGCTGAAGGAGCGGGGTCCTCGGCTGTAAACGTCTGCTCACGTGCTGGTGAGACCGCAAGCGTTCGACGCCGCCCACGTGCTCGTGATGCCGCTAGCGAGACGCACGTCGTTGATTCTACATCCGTGGAAGTCCTCGCGGTAAATCCGCTGGCCGCAAGCCGAGTACCGACATGCGCTGCATGCGCAATTGATTTATTTCCCAAGTGCGGCAACAGCTCTCGGTGCGACCGAGCACTCCCGAAAATCCGTCAGTGCACCACCGATGTCGCAACGTATTACGTCGATCGCATTGACGCGGATGGCCCGGATCTGATACGCACGTTCAGTTTCTGCTCCTCACGCATACAAAACGACGACGTGCAAACCAGTAGCTCTCGATTGACAAGATCGCGACGCTACTCGGAGCTCGTGCGAAGGATGTAACGTCAAAATGGAGCGGGAACGACCAACGCGGCCAGTACCGCGGGGAGAACGACGTTGGCCAAGCGAAAGAAGAAGCTCGTTGAGCCAGACCCCGAAATCGGTATGGAAGACACCGGCGGCGCCCAGGATGACGTGGGCGGCGAGCCCATTCCGCAAGACACGTTGGTCTGCGCGCTCTCTGGAGAGTTCAAGCCGGACAAGCCTGAGGAGCGCACCCTTCAGAGCGTGATCGAGCAGCTCCACCGCGAGTACCGTGTCGAACTCGTCGACATGGAGCGTGATGTGAAGGTCCGCTGCTTCAACTCCGCGGGGAAGAAGAAGACCATTAACGTAGCGATCGCCGTCTACGAACACGGAGAGCCGCACGAGATCGAAAAGATCATTCGCGTTGTTCTCGTGGCGAAGGCGAACACGAAGGTTTCGGACGCCGCGATCGGCCAGTTGGATCTAGTGCTCTCGAACCTCAATGACGAGCGCGAGGAGGTCTACGGTGTCTGGACGAACGGTAAGGACATGGCATTTCGGATGCGGACCTACGACCCCGCGAACGGATTCCCAGTCTCGACCGAGATGACTGACTTCCCGGCTCCAGACGAAACGTTAGCCGATTTGGACGATGCTGACCGCCGCCCGCTTCGCGTGGCAGCGGGCGCTTCGCTACTGCGCGTCTTCAACCACTGCCACGATTACCTCTCGACGCAGGGACTTCGTGACGAAAAGGCCTTCTGGCAGCTACTCTACCTCATTTTTGCCAAGATCCTCGATGAGCAACAGAGTAAACGGCTCTTCTTCGTGGGAGCGACCGAGCGAAACACGCCCGAGGGGCAGACTCGGATAGCGAAGCGCATTCACTCGATATTCGAGCTGGTAAAGGATGCGTTCAAGGACGTCTTCGACGGCTACGAACGTCTCGAGATGAACGAGCGTGCCTTGGC
>JAGQQW010000393.1 GCA_020426005.1 Planctomycetota bacterium
GAGACAGCGAAATCACGCACTCGGCGCGTGCCCGACTTTTTCAACGCGCTGATAGGAGGGACCCAGCTACGCGAAGCAGTGCCGCAATGCGGAAGTTTTTTGTTCGCACGCGCTGCTCGAACTACGTGCATGCCTTTTGTCAGCGCGCCAGGCACGCTTCCGTCGTGCGTGCGCCGACGAACCGCCGCTATACTCATCCGCCCTCGAACCGCGAATGACAGGAATCCGCATGCGACACTGCCCACGCGCTTTCTCGCCGGCAACGGCTACCCGGTGGTTGCGTTGCTCGGGTCCGATCGTCCTGACCACGGTCCTGAGCGCGTCGTTGGTGCCGAACGCGTCCGCTCAAGACGATGGTGGGGCCGCCGCCGCGAGTTCGCGCGTTGCCGGCTGGACGAGTTGGCGCGGACCGTACCAGGACGGGACGTCCCACGAGAAGGGACTGCCCAAGTCGGTTTCGCTCGACAAACCCGGGTCCTGGTCGATCGCGCTCAAGGGACGCGGGACGCCGACGATCGCGAACGGACGCGTCTATGCGCTCGGCTACGAGGGCTCGGCCGACACCTTGCAAGAACTCCTCGTCTGCCTCGACGAGGAATCCGGCAAGAAGATCTGGGAGCGTCGCTTCACCGACTACCTCTCGGACGTCATCTACTCGCGCTACTCCATCGGGAGTCCAACGGTCGATCCGGAGACTGGCAATGTCTTCATCATGACCACGCCGGGACTTCTGTGCTGCATCACGCCGGACGGAGACGAGGTTTGGCGCCATTCGATGATCGAGGAGTACGGGCGACTGACGTTCCCGAACGGCAGGACCGGTGCCGTGCTCATCGACGGTCCGCGCGCGATCGTGCACGTGATCTCGTCGGGATGGGGTCCGCAGGGGCCCGCGCGCGATCGCTTCTTCGCGTTCGACAAGAAGACCGGTGTCAACCTCTGGAGTAGCACGCCCGGTGGGCCACCCAAGGACAGTTCGTTCTCGTTCCCCGTCGTCGGCGAAGCGTGCGGTCGCCGCATGCTCTACGCGACGCTCGGTGGCGGCAATCTCGTAGCCGTCGACGTGCGGACGGGCGATCCTGTTTGGCGCTATCAGATGTCGATCGGGGGCATGAACAGCAATGCCCTGCTCGTCGCGCGTGACGACGGCCAGTACGACGTCATCGCGATCCACGGCAAGGAGAACCTCGACAGCTCGGTGATCGGTCGCATGGTGCGTGTGCGACATCCGAATCAGGAGCAGCTCGCGGACCGAGCGAAGCTGCCGCTCGTGCTCGACAAGTCGTGTGAAGTGTGGCGCAACGATCTCGTGTCGTTCACGAGTTCGCCGGTGCTCGTCGGGCAACACGTATTCCAGACGACGCAGACCGGGGACTTGCACTGTGTCGACACCAACACGGGCAAGACGCTGTGGCACGTCAAGCTCGCCGCAGATCAGATCCACGCGTCGCCGGTCTTCGGGGACGGCAAGCTCTACGTGCCGATGAACGACGGTTCGTTCCACGTGCTGATGCCCGACGA
Organism: Planctomycetota bacterium; assembly: GCA_020426005.1. GTDB lineage: Bacteria > Planctomycetota > UBA1135 > UBA1135 > JACKHW01. The sequence continues at coordinate 1,522 of JAGQQW010000393.1, forward strand.
CTCGGGACCGAACGTCTTGCAGACGCTACAGCTCGAGGGGAACTGCCTCGGCGCTCCTGCGATCGCGAACGGACGTATCTACGTGCACACTACCGAGAAGCTGTATTGCTTCGCGGGCGGTCGCAGTCATGCCGAACCCGTCGACGAGCGGCCCGATGGTCCGGGTGTCGGTGAGATCGCTCAGATCCAGGTGCGCCCCGCGGATCAATGCGCTCACGTCGGGCAAACGGTCGAGTACCGCGTTGTCGGGCTTGATTCTGCGGGCCGTGTCGTGGCCGATTCGATCGAGGGTGCGGTGTTCGATGGCGGACCCTCGGATGGTGCCGAGTGGGACGGCTCGACGTTGCGTATCGCGGCGAACGCCAAGCCATGCGCGGTGACGATGAAGGTCTCGGCGCTCGGAAAGGTCGCTTCGGCGCGCCTGCGCATCGTGCCGTTCGGCGAATTCGGCGACGACTTCGAGGTCGCGAAACTCGCGCCTGGTCCCGACGGCGTACCCGTCGGGAATCCACGTCCGTTCTGGGTTGGGGCCGGGAAGAAGTGGGAGATCCGCGAAACGGAGAGTGGCCGCGTACTCGCGAAGACTCTCGCGAACCCGCTCTTCCAGCGGTCGTTGAGCTACATCGGTCATCCCGATCAGTCGAACTACACGATGCAAGTCGACATCAAGACCGACGGGAATCGTCGCATCCTGTCGACGGCGGGCGTGATCCACCAGCGCTACCAAATCGCGCTGAAGGGCAATCACCAGCAGCTCGAGATCAGCTCGAACATGGAGCGTTTCAAGAAAGACGTTCCGTTCAAGTGGAAGCCCGGTGTGTGGTATCGGCTCAAGACGCGGGTCGATGTCGCAAAAGACGGATCGGGCGTCATTCGTGCCAAGGCTTGGCCGCGCGACGAACCCGAGCCCGCAGACTGGACGATTCAGGCAGCAGATCCCGTCGCGCATCGCAACGGCGCACCGGGGATCTACGGCTTCGTGCCGCAGAGCCGCTTCCGTGTGTATCTGGACAATCTCAAAGTGATTCCCAATGACTGATCGACGCGTATCGTTTCCGGCGCGAGGTTCTCTCGGACTGATCGTTGCCGCTGTCGTCGGCGTGAGTCTGCCGATCCCGGCGCAGGACGCTCCAGCTGCCAAGGCGCCTGCGCAAGGCACGGACTGGCCCCAGTGGGGTCGGGACTACTCCCGCAACATGGTGTCACCCGACAAGAACGTCTGCGCGGACTTCGATGCAGGGAAGTTCGTCGGCACGACCGACAAGATCGATCCCGCGACGACGCGCAACGTCCAGTGGATCGCGAAGCTCGGTTCTCAGTCCTACGGTAATCCCACGGTCGCCGGTGGTC
>JAGQQW010000394.1 GCA_020426005.1 Planctomycetota bacterium
CCCACACCGGATGCAGCGGATCGAATCCACCGCCTTCCGAGAAGGGCAGCATCCCCAGCCATGCAAGATTCAGCATCGTCCGACTCCGTCAGAGACTAGCGAAACGAAAAGCGCGAGACTCGAGGCCTGCACGCGAGCGGGAGCACCCGACTCGCTTGCAGACTTCGCGGACGCTCAGGCCTGGAAGTCGGCCGACGACAGCGCCATCAGCAGGCCGATGACGAGGCCGAAGAGGGCCACACCTTCGACGAGCGCCGCGAGGATCAGCGCGTTGCCGCGGATTTCGCCGGTCGCTTCGGGCTGACGTGCAATGGCTTCGCCAGCGCGGCCACCGATGTTGCCGATGCCGATGCCCGCACCGATGACGGCCAAACCGGCCGCGAGGCCTGCGCCAATGCCCTTACCGCTGACAGCGAGAATCGTAGGAAGGATCATGCCTTGCTCTCCTAGGTCGTGAAACAGAGTTGGTTGTTCGGTTGCCGCGGTGGCGGCGTTCGATCGTTCTAGTCAGTTGGAAAATCGTGGGTGCCGCGCGAGGGCGGCGTCGGCTTCGGTGCCTGTCCCGACGAGCGCGAGGTTCGCGATCAGTGCTCCGGGTGACGGCACATGCCGATGAAGAGAATCGAGAGATACGTGAAGATGTAGGCCTGCAACAGCGTCACGAAGGCCTCGATGATCATGATGAACACGCCGAGCGCGGTGCCCGGGATGCCGACGAAGTAGGCGCCGCTGCCGAGATCCTTTTTGAAGTAGAGGATCAGGCAGATGAAGCTCAGGACGACGAGGTGTCCCGCGAGCATCGTCGCGAAGAGTCGGATGGTGAGTGCGATCGGCTTGACGAAGAGGCCGACGAACTCGACGAAGAACATGATCGGCCAGATCGCCTTGGGCAGACCGTGCGGCACGAGGTTGAGGAAGAAGTTCTTCGCGCCCTGGACCTGGATGCCCCCCGCGATCATCAGGAAGAACGTCGTCAACGCGAGCGCCATCGTGCAGTAGATGGACGCGGTCGGCGTCTGGCTGAAAGGGATCAGCCCGCCGACATTCATGAACATGATGAAGAAGAAGACGAACAGGAAGTGTCCGAGATACTTGTCGCCGTCCTCTTTGCCGAGGATCGGGTAGACCATCTCGTCGCGGATGTACATCACGAAGCCGCTGAACACGCGCACGAGCCAACTCTGCTTCTGCGGGACGCCCCCACTCGCGAGCTGGTTGTTGGACGCGACGATCGCGCTCTTGACGTGCGAGAAGAGCAAGAACATCAGGACGACGGCGCCGATCTGGAACAACGTGACGTTGTAGAGCGAGAACGGACCGAGGTCGGGACCGATGCGATGCGGAATGACGTGCGCGAACGCGGTCGTGAAGATGTCCGCTCCCTCGGGCGCGGCGTGCGCGGCGCCTTCGGCACCGGCTGCTGCTTGGCCCGCGGCTTCGGCGCCTTTGCCCGCGCCGTGGTCCCCCTGGAACGCCGCCGCGAGCGGCCCACCAAGCGAGGCACCGAGCGATGCGATCAGATTCGTGAGAAGAACCGAAGCTGCCATGGCGTGGAACGTTCGCGATAGGGAAACGGTGCGTCGAACAGGTTCGACATGCGGAGGAGCGCGCATGCCGAACTCGGCACCCGCCTCAATGGGCGCGAAAGCCTAGAGTCCGCTCGGCAAAATCCAAGCAAACGCCGAGTGTCACCGTGTCGCGGCCCGTGCCTTGCTGCTGGCACCCGCTCCGTTGCTGCCGTGGCGGGGTGCTGTGGCTGCTTTGCCGATTGCCGTCCGCTGGTTGCTGCCGGCTGGCAATCAGACGTCGCCGATCGTTGCGGCGCCGCCATTCGTCATGACCAACCCCAGACTGTTGGCGGCTGCGTCCAGAACCATGCACTGGTTGTAGTACTGAGCGTTCACGAGGCTCGTGATATTCGGGATCGAGACCGGAAGCGATGCGTTCCCGGAAGCATCGGTTGCCACTGCGAACACGAGATCGATCGAGACGAGGAGCGTGCAACTACGTGCGCCGAGCACACTCATGTCGAACGGAAGCGTGAGGGCCCCCCACGTGGTATTCGAGAAACCGAGGACGAATAGCGCAGGTCTTGTGGCCACTGCCTGAGAAAGGTCCAAGCTGTGGGTCGTGTTGATCACGGGACGACCGGTGGCGGCGAGTTGCGGCACGGCGTTCGAGGATGGGCCTTCGAAGCGCATCACGAGACCGTAGTTGCGGCCGAGGGAACCTGTGGTTGCAGTCACCGGGCTGGCCCACATACGCGTGGTGTTCGTGCTGCTGCCGCTGATCGCATCGTACGGATGAATCTGGTTTGCCGTGCTGGTGTTGCGGATCTCTACGAGGAGATTGCTGGTGGCCGCGTAGAAGAAGGGAGTCGTGAACGCGATCCTGGAAGTGAAGGCATTCGGATCGGTGTTGGCCACAGTCGCGGGCAAGTTGACCACGGTGGCGGGTAGCACCGTCGTTTGCGCGCCCGTGGCGTTCATGGCGAAGTCGTTGGTCATCGTCGTCGGGTCGTAGGTCGTCAGGCCGAGTCGGATCTCCAAGGTTTGCGACTGCGCAGCTCCGGCCAACTCGTCGGCTCGCAACGAGAACGCGTTGATGAGCCCCGGCCCCGAGAACTCGGACGCGACGAAGACCTGCTGATAGCGCTGATCCGCGCGGCCAATCGGGTAGTAGTTGTTGCTGTTCCCCATCACGCCGCGTGCACTCGCCGGAACGATGACTCCAGCGTTGCGACCGGTACCTGGGCACCCCGAGCCGAAGGGAGTCCAACTCCCCCTCGTCTGGGCCGAAGCC
>JAGQQW010000395.1 GCA_020426005.1 Planctomycetota bacterium
GCGCAAGAGGAGCTCCAGGGGCAGCAAGGGTGACTTGCATGGGTTTCTCGTCCGGCTTCGACGAGCCGGGGCTTCCCTGTGAGAATACTCGATTGCCGCACGAGGTTGGAACGCGTGCGACGTTCTCCTCGAGCGAAGAGTCGGTGGCGAAGAAGCGCCTCTGGATTTCGAGAGTCGCGATCGCCCATGACACGCCAGGTTCGCGAGACCGGGATCAGCTTCAGCGCATGCGATCGACTCGCCGCAGACGAAGACGAACCGCGTGTCGTTCAGTGCGCTTCTAAGTCTCGCCGTCCGTTGCCAGCGTCTCGAGTGGGTCGAGGAGGACATCGCGCACGATCGCGCGCACGACGATCGTGAGCGGGATCGCGACCAAGACGCCGAAGATGCCGAAGACCGATCCCCAGAGAACGACGCTGAACAGCATCGTGACCGGGTGCATGTCGAGGCGCCCACTCAGGATCCACGGGTAGAACACGTAGCCCTCGATGACCTCCGCGATGAGGAAGACGGCGAGAACCCAGACGAGGCTGACCGCGCCGAGTTTGGACACGAGCACGAGGGCGACCGACACGAGCAGGCCGAGTCCGGCGCCGATGAACGGAAGGATCGAGAGCAGCCCCGCGAACATGCCGACGGCGAAGGAGTAGGGCAGGCCGACGAGCCACAGGCCGATCGACGTGAGCAGGCCTTTCAGGACCGCGATGACGACGCGTCCTCGCAAGAACGCGGAAAGCCCTTCGTGGATCTTCGAGAGCACACCGAACACGCGCGGTTGGTAGCTCTTGGGTGTGTGCGCCTGGAACCACGCCCACAGGCGTGGCAGGTCGAGCATGAAGTAGTAGAGGTAGATCGGGACGAGCACGACCAGGCTGAGCAACGTGAAGATCGTGCCGAGTGCCTGCGCGACCGCGACGATCGCCGCCTCGAGGTCGCGAGCCGTTCCGCGCATCGGCGGGAAATCGATCGGTTGGTTCGAGTCTGCACCGCCGAAGACGTCGAGCAACGTCTCGCGGCCGGGGACCCACTTGGGGAGGTTCTGGGCGAACGCGTACGCATCCCGCGGTAGGTCCTCGACGAAGCCTCCGTCGCCGAACGCTGCCTCCTGGAAGTCGATCGACTGCTCGACGAGGAACCAAACGGCACCGCCGGCACCCGCGAGGAAGACGAGGAACACCGTGAACACGGCAAGACCACGCGGCATGCGGAACCGCTGTGTCAACACGTGGACGATCGGATCGAGGACGTAGGCGAGTCCGACCGCGACGACGAGAGGGCCGACGACCTCGCGAAGCCAGTAACCCGAGATCAGCAAGAAGAGCAGGCTGATCGCGAGCAGCGCGAGGACGCGCCGTCGTTCCCAACCGCTCAGAGATCGGGCGTCGTCGCCGGGCGCATCCGATTCGGAATCGTCGGTGACGCTCCGGGTCAGCTCTTCAGCTCTTCCCACGGCACACGGACCCGGTAGTCGCGTTCGAAGACGCGCTCGAAGTCGTAGCCGTCGGCGAAGTCTTGGATCGAGTCCTGCGGGCGCCGCTGGAGGAGGCCGATCGAGATCATATTGAATACGATCTGGCCGAAATCCTCGGTCGCGAGGACACCCCAGTGGTTGAAGACTTCCTTCGCCATGGGGCCGAAGCGCTCGCGACCGAAGTCTCGAATGCCGGCGAGCAGCTCCTTGCCGCCGACGTGGCGGGAGGTCGTGCGCGCGGCTTCGAGCCTCTGGATCGTGCGATCCAAGGCCTCGAGTACGAACGTGTACGCGTTCCGTGTGTAGCGAGGATCCCGCCGGCACAGCGTGCCGAGCCTTTCCTCGAGAGCATCATTCATCGACGGGGAACTCCGGAAGTTGGGCTAACCGGGAGTGGCTGCACATCGAAGCGGGCGACGCGTCCTTGGGCAAGCCGTTTTTCCTCATCGGCTCATGGCATCGAGACCTTGAGCGCAGCGCACCGGAGTGACGGTGCGCCGCAGAGGGCGATCCGATACGAATCAGCCCTTCTTTTCGGTCGCCTTCTTTGCGGTCGGCTCCCACGGGTGGTCGACCATCTCCTTCGGGAGATCGAGGACCGGACCGTACTCGCTGAGGCCGGTGATGCTCTGGCCGATCTTGCCGAGCGCCACGTGGATCGCGGCTTGGAGCTGACGGTCCTCGACGAAGTCGCCCTGGAAGAACGAGCCGGGCCAGGCCTTGCCGCGCAAGTCGGCGACCTTGTCACGGATCACGACGCGAACCCACTGGCGTACGTCGTTCTTCGGGAGCTGCGTCTCGAGCGATGCGTACCAGTCGTCGAAGCCGGGATACTCCGCGCTCGACTTGCCGTCGCTGAAGGCGAGCTTCTCGAACGTCGCCTTGTTCTCGGCCCAGCGCTCGTCGACGTACTTGTGGGACACGCGCTCGGTCCAGAGCTTCCGGGAGAACGCGTTCTTCCAGAGGTCCTCGGCCTTGAGCTTCTCGGCAGCGATCTCGACGTCCGGCACGACGCCGTAGTCGGGATTCTCGACCTTGCCGTCCTTGTCGACGATCTTGTGGAGGCAGCGACCGCTCGGCAGGTAGTAGCGCGCGATCGTGAGGCGCGCCCGTGGTCCCGGGTCGTAGCGACCGTTCTTGTTGAGGTCCTGGTACGACTCCCACGAGTCCCAGACGCGATTGTGGTTCTCGTCCGTGAACGGCTCGGACGGCTTCGACGAGAGCGGGAACAGGTTCTGCACCGATCCCTTGCCGTAGCTCTGCACACCGACGACCGTTGCCCGGTGGTGGTCCTGGAGCGCACCAGCGACGATCTCGGAGGC
>JAGQQW010000396.1 GCA_020426005.1 Planctomycetota bacterium
ACGCAGGCAGATCGGGTGATCTGGCGAGGGAGTGCAACGCAGCGAGGGGCGTCGATCCGCCCCGACAAATGCAACGAACTCCTGACGGGGGACACTAGCGGCCGACGACGAGCGTGAGCACGTTGGAGGACGCTGCGAACACCGGCGTGCCGTAGAAATAGAACGCTTGCGTGCCAGCGCGGACGCCGAGGAGCGACGCGTCGTTCGGGATCGGCAGCGTGATGCGAAAGCTGCCCGTGGCGGTGATTCCGAGCGGCACGAGTGGAACCCGTAGGTCGAGGTCGAGACTACAGGGCGCACTCGCCGGCAACGCGACCGGCGACATCGGTGCACCGAGGAACACCACACTCGGCACGGACGGCGGTGCGGTACCTGTCAACAGGACGTTCGATCCGAGCACGGGATCAGTCGCCGTGATCCGTCCCAGCGACGGTGCGCAGCCGCTCCCGAACGACGTGACGTGGCCGCGCGGCGTGTGCTTCAGGACCATCAACTCGCTCCCGTGGGCCACCGTGACTGTTTGGAGCGACAACGTCCCTTGGAACAAGGTCAGTTGACTCGGATACGGGACGTCACAAACCACCTCGAATCCGGCGGCAGTTCCGTCGGTGTAGCAAACACTGCCCAGACTGCCGATGCGGTCGACCGTCAGGTACACACCGCCATGGCCCGCAGGCAAAGGCGCATCGCCCGAGCGGAGCGAGATGCCTGGCGGTAGAGGAACCTGGTTCGTGCCCACAGCGGTTCCATCCGATAGCCACAACCCAGAATCCGTATCGAAGAAGACTCGCGTCCCACTCGCGATGATCGAACGTGTTCGCGAACTTCTGCTACCAGGCTCCAGATCGACGAGGAGGCGCGTGCCGATGCTGGTCCCATCCGAGACGAACGGCTCGCGACCGGCGGCCGCGTCGTTGGCCGTGAAGTAGAGCTTGCCGTTGCAACCCGTCAGCATCTCCGGACTCGAAGATCCACTGCCGGGATAGACATCCGCGACGACGTGCGTTCCAGCGACCGTCCCGTCCGTGACCCACAACTCTCGACCCGTCGTTGCGTCGCCCCCCGCGAAATAGAGCTTGCCGTTCATTTCGGCGAACTCCCGCGCTTCGACTCCGCTCAGCAAGCGATGCGTACCGAGCGATGTACCATCCGATACCCATAACTCGCCGTAACCACTCTGCGGTTGGACACCGAAGTAGACGAGCCCTCGGTACTCGTGGAACTTGGCGGGAGAGAACGTGTAGTTGCGCGAAACGAAGACGTCGGCGAGGAGCTGCGTTCCGGCGACCGTGCCATCGGTCACCCACGGTTTTTGCGAGGTCGTACCGGTCAGCGCCGCGAACACGACGCGCGTGCAAACGGGACACCATTCGGGTCGGTTGTATCCGCCGATCGTCGCGGTCGACAACTGCAACGTGCCCGCTGCGGTGCCGTCCGTCACCCATGGATTCTTCGAAGAGCCTGCTGCGAAGAGCGTCCGCTTCTTGGCTCCATCGAAGAAGGAGAAGAAGTCGCCAGAGCCGCCACTCGAAGGGATCGGAGCGATGCTCGTCGCCGTCGCTCCGTCGTAGCGACGAAGCTCGGGTCCCTTACTGACACCACGCGCATGAAAGAAGAACTCGAATCCGTCCGTCGGCTGATCCGGATTCCACGTCGGAGCCGAGCTTGCGGTCGTATGGACGGGTCCTATGTCCGCCAGCAGGTTCGTGCCCGCCGTCGTTCCGTCGGTGATCCAAGCTTCGGCGCCGCGAATCCCGTCGTCTGCGGAAAACACCGCCGTTCCTGTCGTGACGAAAGCAAGCTGGTTCTGCATGGAGGGACGAGTGCCCGGCAGGATGTCACGCAGCAACTTGGTACCGGCGAGCGTTCCATCGGTCACGTGAGGTTCGGTTCCGCTAGACGCAGTCCTTGCTTCGAAAACGACGAGGCCGTTGTTGAGGGGAGTGAATCTGTTCGGATAGCTCGCGATCGAACCCGGGTAGAGATCGCCGAGCGACGCGGCCGCGACTCCGTCGAAGACATATGGCTCACGCCCCGTGGCGGAGGACGCTTCGGCAGAGTAGAAGACTCGTACCCCGTCGGCCTGCAATGCTTGGGGAGAGCTCCCGGACGCGCCGGGGCGGAGATCGAACGTCAAACGCGTGCCTTGCACCGTACCATCGGACATCCAGAGCTCTTCGCCGTGAGTAGGTTCGGATGCCGTGAAGAACAGCGTCGTTGCCGACGTCGTCATGTCGGTCGAACCCCAGCCTCGCGCGCTTCCCGGATTGATGTCGAGAAACAGCTGCGTCCCGGCAGTCGTCCCGTCGCTGGACCACAGCTCGAGGCCATGAAGACCGTCGTCGGCAGCGAAGTAGACCTTGCCACGAAACGTCGCGATGTCCGGGTAGTTCGGGTACCCCGATGGAGTTCCTGGCTGCACGTCCACGAACATGCCCGTGCCGGCAACGGTGCCGTCGGTGCGCCACAATTCTCGACCATGCGTCGCGTCCTGCCAACCGAACAGCACGGACGTACCGAACTCGACGAACCCCGGTTGCAGCTGGGAATTCCCCGCCATGCCCGAGGTCAGCCGCGTCGTCCCTGCGGCCGTGCCGTCGGTCGCCCAGATCTGCTCGCCATGAACCTCGTCGTCGGCAAGGAAGACGAACTTGTTGCCAGCAGCTGCCCCGGGGATGACTCGTCCCATCGTCGGATCCACCGAGACGTCGACGACCATACGCGTGCCCGCGTTCGTGCCATCCGAGGTCCAGAGGGCGCGACCA
>JAGQQW010000397.1 GCA_020426005.1 Planctomycetota bacterium
GACGTCGACGCCTGCAGGAAGGTCGATAGGCTGCTTACCGATACGTGACATGGAACTGACCTGGTTTCACTGAACGGCCGCGTCGATTCGCTTCGACGGGCCTCGCTACTGGTTGTGGTGACTGGAGAGAACGAGCGTCCGAAGGGCCCTCAATAGACCGTGCAGAGCACTTCTCCACCGATTTTGAGTTCACGCGCCTTGCGGTCGGACATGACCCCACGGTTGGTGGACAGGACGGTGATGCCGAGCCCGCCGAGGACCTTCGGCAAGTCGTCGACACCGCGATACTTGCGGCAACCGGGCTTGCTGAAGCGCTTGATCTCGCGGATGACCTCGTTGCCGTCTTCGTCGAACTTGAGGTCGACGATCAGGTGCGCGAAGCGCCCGTGTTCTTGCACCGAGTACTCGTGGATGTAGCCCTCGTCCTTGAGGACCTTGGCGATGTTCACCTTGATCCGCGAGGACGGCATCGTGACGTGGGCGGACTTGTTGCGCACCGCGTTGCGAATGCGAGTCAACATGTCGGCGATCGGATCGGTCATGCTCATCGATCGTTCTCCGCTCTCACCAAGAAGCCTTGCGAACACCCGGGATCTCGCCCTGCAACGCGAGCTTGCGGAAGCAGCAGCGGCAGATCCCGAACTTGCGGTACACGGCGCGCGAGCGCCCACAGAGCTGACAACGGTGCTGGCGTCGCGTCGAGAACTTCGGCGTCGCGTTCGCCTTCCGGATCAGACATTTCCTGGCCATGGATCTTCGGGGGTTGAGCGTTGAGGTTGTTAGCGCTTGAAGGGCAGGCCGAGCTCGGTGAGCAGAGCGAAGCCTTCCTCGTCCGTCTTGGCGGTCGTCGAAATCGTGACGTCCATGCCTTGCACGAACTGAACTTTGTCGAGATTGATCTCGGGGAAGACCACCTGCTCGGCGAAGCCGACGCTGTAGTTCCCGCGACCATCGAACTTCTTGGGCAGACCGCGGAAGTCGCGAAGACGAGGAATCACGACGACGAAGAGTCGCTCGAGGACCTCGTACATCATGTTTCCGCGCAGCGTCACCTTGGCGCCGATCGGCATGCCTTCGCGCAGCCGGAACTGGCTGATCGAACGACGAGCCTTGCAGATCAGCGGCTTTTGACCGGCGATCGCGGCGAGATCCGCGACTGCGGACTCGATGCGCTGCTTGCTCTCGACTGCCTTGCCCACGCCCATGTTGATCGTGACCTTCTGCAAGGTCGGGATCTGCATGTCGTTCTTGTAGCCGAACTGACTCTTCAGCTTCGGCCGGACTTCCGTCTTGTACTTTTCTTGAAGGAGGTTCATCAGAACTCGTTCCTCACTCGAATACGGTTCCGCACGGAACGCCGACACGCACTTTCTTGCCGTCGCGCTCTTCCACGCGCACGCGAACACCACGCTCGAGCTTCGGGCTCCAGAGAGCCACGTTGCTCACGGCGATCGGCATCTCGCGCGTCTCGACCCCACCTTGGGGATTCTCCTGCGTCCGCTTGAGGTGCTTGGTGCGTTCGTTCACGCCCTTGACACGCACGGCGCCGATCGACTCGAGAACTTCGATGACTTCAGCGGGCCCCTTGCCCTTGTCCGCACCGGCGATGATGGCGACCTTGTCACCTTCCTTGAGCCGGATGCGCGTCATGCGCTTATTGGGACCACGGTTCAGCTTGCGCATCAGACCACCTCCTGCGCGAGCGACACGATCTTCATGAAGCTCTTGTCGCGCAGCTCACGGGCGACCGCGCCGAAAATGCGCGTGCCACGGGGATTGTTGTCCTTGTCGATCAAGACCATCGCGTTCTTGTCGAAGCGCACGTAGCTGCCGTCCGAACGACGGACTTCCTTGGCCGTGCGCACGATCACGCCGCGAACCACGGTGCCCGCCTTGACGTCACCGGTCGGCAACGCCTTCTTGACGGTGGCCACCACGATGTCTCCGACCGACGCATACCGCCGACGACTGCCGCCGAGGACCTTGATGCACATCGCGGTCTTGGCGCCGGTGTTGTCGGCGACGTCGATCATGGTGTGGAGCTGGATCACGTCAGACCTCCGTGTGCTTCAAGACAGCGAGTAGACGCCAACGCTTGGTCTTGGACAGCGGTCGCGTCTCTTCGATGCGCACGCGGTCGCCGATCGTCGCGGCGTTGTTCTCGTCGTGGACGTAGAAGCGCACCTTCTCACGGTAGTACTTGCCGTACTTGGGGTGCTTCTTGAGGCGCGTTACGTCGACGACGAGCGTCTTGTTCATCTTCGCCGAAGCGACGATGCCCTCTTCGACCCGACGGTGTGCGTCCTTCTTCGTGCCGTCGCCGGCGTTGTCATTGGTCGTGCTCATGATCAGCCTTGCTGCATTTGCCGTTCACGCAGGACCGTCAAGATGCGTGCGATCGTCCTCTTGAGGTCGCGCACGCTCGTCCGGTCCGCACCCTCGCCCTCCGGATGGAACCGGCGGTGGAAGAGAGCCTTGCGGGTTTCTCGAAGATCGATCTTCAGTTCGTCGGAATCCTTTCCGCGCACGTCGTCGATCGGATGTGTCTTTTCGTGTGCCATGACTGGGGTTCGCTATCGATCTTGCGTGGCGGGAATCAGACGTGGCGCCTTTGGATCATGCGCGTGCGCACGGGCATCTTGTGTGCCACACGATTGAACGCCTTGCGCGCGTCTTCTTCGGTGCAGCCGCCGAGTTCGTAGAGGACCGTCCCCGGCTTGACGACCGCGGCCCAGAACTCCGGTTCCCCCT
>JAGQQW010000398.1 GCA_020426005.1 Planctomycetota bacterium
CGAGCTGACGCGACGTTGGCCGATCCTGCCCGCAGCGGCCGGTGAGGAGAAGGACCACCCGCACCAGCGATCCCTGTGGTTCGCCCATGGCGACGTCAACGGACACGACTTCTGGACCGAGGGCAAGGAGGCGGGGCGCATCGTGCAGACGTCGATCGACGCGAAACGCACGACTCGAGACACCGCCCTGATCCGAAGCTCGAACGATTGGATCGCTGCCAGCGGAGATCGCGTCCTGAGAGACGAGCGAGTCCTGCGATTCGTCGAGCGTGACGGAAGGCGCACCATGGATTTCGTCGTCAGGATGATCGCCTCGGATGGCGATCTCGTCTTCGGAGACACGAAGGAGGGCACGATGGCGATCCGCTTGACGCCGTCGATGCGCGTCGAGGGCAAGGTCGCCAAGGGGCATCTCCTGATGAGCACGGGGCTTCGTGATACGAAAGCCTGGGGAACGCGGGCGGCATGGCTGCACGCGCAAGGGCCACCGCTCGGGGCGAGCGACGAGACCTTGATCGGTGTCGTCATGTTCGATCACCCCCAGAACTTGCGACATCCTTCGTGGTGGCATGCGCGCACCTATGGATTGCTCGCGGCGAATCCGTTCGGCATTCACGCCTTCACGAAGCAGAGCAAGGCGCCGAGGCCGAAGGATGCCGGTCGCTTCGCCCTGGCGGCGGACAAGACCTTGACCTTGCGATACCGATTCTTGCTGCACCAGGGTGCGCTCGAAGCCAAGGACATCGAACACGAGTGGGCTGCTTACGAGTCCGCCCCGCAATTGGAAGTCGATCCAGTGGACGGCGATCCATTGGACGGCGATCCATTGGACGCACAGGAGAAGAAACGATGATCTGGACACGCAGGACGTTCCTCGGGGCCGCGAGTGCGAGTCTCGTCCTTCCCGCGACACTTCGCAGTCGCTGTCTCGGAAGCAATGAAGACCTTCGCATTGCGGTCGTCGGTGTACGGAGTCGTGGTGGAGCGCACATTGCGGGCTTCCGCAACCTGAAAGGTGTGCGCGTCGTCGCCCTCTGTGATGTCGATCGCGACATCCTCGCGCGTGAGGTCGAGCGCTTCGAGAACGGCAACCCGAAGCGCGGCTGGCCGGCTGGGGAGAAGGTCCGCGCCTACACCGATATCCGGAAGCTCTTGGAGGCGGAAGACATCGATGCGATCTCCGTCGCGACGCCGAACCATTGGCACGCATTGATGGCGATCTGGGCCTGCGAGGCCGGCAAGGACTGCTATCTCGAGAAGCCCGTTTCGCACAACCTTCGCGAAGGCCGACTCATCGTCGAGAGCGCGCGCAAGCACGGACGGATCGTCGGCTCGGGGACGCAATGTCGTTCGAGTACCGGCATGCAGGAGGCGATGCAGTTCATCCACGACGGCGGGCTCGGTGAGATCCGCCTCGCGCGCGGCCTCTGCTACAAGCGTCGCGCGAGTATCGGCAAGGTGCAGGGCGACCAGAAGGTCCCCGAGTCGATCGACTACGACCTTTGGACCGGTCCCGCGCCGCTCGTCCCTCTCCGCCGGCGCAGTCTTCACTACGACTGGCACTGGATCTGGGCGACCGGAAACGGGGACCTTGGCAATCAGGGCATCCACCAAATGGACCTCTGTCGCTGGGCACTCGGGGAATCGCAGCTCGCGCCGCGTGTGCTGAGCCTCGGCGCGCGACTCGGGTACGACGACGACGGCGAGACACCGAATACGCAACTCATCCTGCACGAATACGCCAAGGCGCCTCTGCTCTTCGAAGTGCGCGGACTCCCGTCCGGCAAACCCGGCACGAAGAACGAGCAGGGAAAGGTTCAAGGCAGCCCCATGGATCAGTACCACGGCGCGAGCATCGGTTGCGTGATCCACGGCAGCGAGGCCGAGATGCGGATCCATTCGTACAACGGCGGAACGGTCTGGTCGAACGACGGCGAGAAGCTGCGCGACTTCAACGGGGGTGGGGATCACTTCTCGAACTTCGTGCAGGCCGTGCGCAGTCGGAAGCACGGCGATCTGAACTCCGATATCGAGGAGGGGCACGTCTCGAGCGCGCTCTGTCATCTCGGCAATGTTTCGCTCCGTTGTGGAAGCTCTTCGGGCTTTGACGAGGCCAGGGAACGGATCGCGGGTCGGAAGGACTTGGTGGAGGCCTACGGACGTCTGGGGCAACACCTGCGCGCAAACGGGCTCGCGCTCGAAGATTGTCAGCTCGAGGTCGGCGTTCCCCTCGAAGTCGAGCCGGCGTCGGAAGCCGTGACGGGTTCGGAGCGCGCGCCGGCCTTGCTCTTCCGCAAGGGCCGCGGCGCGTTCCAGCACGCGGAGCCGTCGCGATAGGCCCGGACCCGCTCCGTCGGTACCACTCCGACTCATGTTCGAACTGCTGCAATACCTGGCCGTGATCTCCGCCGGCCTCTACGGCGTGCTGCTCGCGCGCAGCAACGCGATGGACCTCGTCGGCATCTGCGGCGTCGCGTTCATCGTCGCGTTCGGCGGCGGGACGCTTCGCGATGTGCTGCTCGATCGGCAACCGCTCTTTTGGATCGCACACGAACACTACGCGTGGACGTTGTTCGGAATCGCGATCGTCGGTGCGTGGATCCCGCGGCTGCCGCAACGACTCGAGCAATGGCTGCTGATTCCGGACGCGCTCGGGCTCGCGCTCTTCAGCGTGGTCGGTGCCGGCATCGCGATCGAGACGACGCGGTTCGAGGTGTCGATGTTCATCGCATCGCTGTTCGGCGTGATCAC
>JAGQQW010000039.1:0-9377 GCA_020426005.1 Planctomycetota bacterium
CGCTCGGCGAACTCGGGCCAGCGCGCGACGACGGCGAGCACTTCGTCGAGGATCGCGCGAGCGCGTCCGCGCGCGAGGCCTGCGTTGCGTCCGCAGGTTTCGAAGTCGCTGCGATCGAAGTGATCACGCTTGCCGTTCATCGTCATCTGATGCTGGGACGTCCACGTGCCGTCGGGGTTGAAGCTGTAGGTGACGTCGAATGCCGGAGACAGACGCCACGCGCCTTCGCGGTTCATGAGGAAGGCGATGTTCTTGACGTGGTCGTCGTGGTTGCGCGCGACGATGTTGAAGGTCATGCGTCGAAACAGCTCTTCGATCTGGTGCATCGGGAGTGCCAGGCGTCGCATGACCTGGATCGCCTGCTCGTAGCCGTAGGCTCCGGCCTGGTTGAAGTCGTAGTGGGCGAGGGCTCCGAGGGATTGCATGTGGAGTTTCGTACTACGGTCCCGCGAATCGACGCGATCGAAGCGCCTCGTCATGAAGTGCCTGCGCCCGTTCTCCTCGAGGAGGCGACACTCGGTCATCTCGATCCCTGCCGCCGTCGCCATGAGGTAGTAGGCATATTCGATGGCTCCGAAGCCCTGAGGGTCGGCGAGTTCCTTGTCGCGATTGCCGGTGACGCCGTCGAACTTGAGGAGCCAGTGTTCGAAACCGGCGCCGACGTCCGCTTGTCCCGACCGCACTTCGCCGGTCACGCGGTTCCACGCGAGGATCGCTTTCGCGCGCGCGCCACCGGCTGACGTGCCGATACGTAGGATGTCGCGGAGGAGATCGTCGTCTTCGATCGAGGTCGAGAATGCGGTGCGTTCGGCAAGTACCTTCGACGCGAGTTCGACGAGCGCGGCGATGTCGAGGCGAGTCCCGTCCGTCTTCGTCGGACCCTGTGCCGGTTCGAACTCGAGTGCGCCCATGCCGCGCCGACCGACGTAGCAAAGCCTCTCGATGATGTTCATGCTCGCGGGTTCGCGGCCCTGCCTCGCGAGCCAGGCATCGATCAAGCGGTTGCCGAACCGATCGGGCAGTGAGTCTGCGAGAAGCCCCGGCAATCCGTGGAAGCTCGTGAGCGCGAGGTCGGCGAACTGATAGATCCGGTCCGACAGGGGCATCATGAGCGGAGCGACTTCGATCCCGCTCTGCGCGAACACCGGCTCGTATTCGAATGCGGCGTACGCGGTGTTCTGGGGGAGTGCGACGGCGCCGATGCGTCGACCCCAGAGGCGAACTTCGGCAACCACGCCAGTCATGATTCGTCGTCCCAGGTCCACGACTTCGAAGCGCGAGAGCCACGCGGTTTGCGATCGTTGCGGGATGCGCGTTGGCGTCGTTTGCCCTGAAGCTTCAGGAGTTCGATCGGGCTCGGAGGTGGCTCGACGAGGAGGTTCGACAGGAAGTCGACGAGACCGAGAGCACGCAGGATGCGCAGGAAGTTGGAGAGCTGCGTGGACTCTCCGTTCTCGAGGCGTTCGATGGTGCTCTTGGAGACGCCGGCTTCGCGCGCGAGCGCAGCCTGCGTCAGGTCGAGGTCGAGTCGGGTCCGCGCTAGGCGCTCGCCGAGCCGTCGAAGGAGCGCTTGTTCGGGGCTTGCAGGCTCAGGCATGACTCTTCAGATGCGACGAATCGAAGGCAGATATCGGCATCTTATCGTCAGTATCGAGGCTTTGCTTGAAGCCACGAAGGAGTGCTCATAAGTATTCAATTTTGCTGACATAAGCCAGAAGGAGGCCTTTGTCCAGCAAAAGTGATGGCTTATCTGGGCCGAGGGGCGGAGCGCGGCCCGACGTGAGCTCAGAGTTCGCCGATGTGCATCACGAGCGGTCTCCACGTTCTCAGGTTCGACGGGTCGATTGCCTGGTGGAAATACTCGTGGCCGATGAGGCGCGGATCCACGGGCACGGTGTAGCTCCATCGCCCACCTGCGAACGGGCTGATCCAATCGGGGCTCACGCGCAGCAGGCACTGCGTGTTCGGGAGCTGGATCGGCAATTTGAATGGACCCCAAGCGGTCTCCGACGCACCGGCGAGGAGGAGCGTGATCGGTCCGGCGCGTTCGAGACTCACGGTGATGACTCGGCCAAGCCACGGTCGGTCCGCAACGAGGTGTTCGTTCGCATCGCACGGGCTGCCCCATGATTCATTCGTCCACGCTGGTGCCGTGGGGCCGTAGTCTCGCACGTCGTCACGCGGGGTGATCGTCGGACTTGCGTGCGATCCACTGGCCACCGCACCTCCGACGATGAGGCCTCGCGCCACGCCGAGAGAGGGGCTCGGCTCGTAGAACATCCAATGTCCGTAGCGCTGATCCACCGAAGTCGCGTTCGTGAAGCGGCCAATCCACCGGCCTTCCCATTCCCACGTTTCGTTCAGCGTCTGGTACGTGTTCCCGACTCGGGTCCGTCCTCCGTGGAGTACGACCCTGCCGCGTGCTTCGTCGAAGGCGATCGCAGCGCCTTCGCGCGGGCTCGGCGAAGTGCCCGCATACTTCGACCACGTTTGGGCAATCACGTCCAAGAACCACGTCTCGCCACGCAGCCCATCGAAGACGATGATCTCACGATCCGACATGTAGGCTGCACTCACGAACGTCGTGTAGCGCGGACCACCAGTGAGCGAGCGACGCGACCACCGGTGAGACGTGAAGTCTTCGACTTCGATGCGCCCCGTCGTGCTATCGGCCACGAAACGGATCGGATCGGTCGCCCACAACGAAAGCAGGTGGCCTCCGACAACGGTCTGCCACGGGTAGGGTCCCCGGCGGTCGTAGAACCTCCAGTTGGTACCGTCCCACTCGGTGGTTTCTTCGACACCGTCTTCGTAGTGCAACAGGATGCACAGATCTCCATTCGACCCAGACCCCGCAATCCCGCTCCCTTTCGACAACCGTGGATCGGTGATGTCATGCGATTTTGATCGACCCCACTTGTCAATACTCACGATCCGATCGCCGCTCGGACTGCGGTCGAAGGCGACGATCCTGTTGTTGTGCAGCGTGGCCCAGAGCGTCGTTCCCGATGTGCGTGCGGGGAGGGTCTCTTTCCAGAAGACTTGGGAAGTCACGGGTGTCGTCGGGATCAACGCCGCGAGGCCTGCGAATACGAACTGGCTACGAGTGGATGTCATGGGAGATTCGATACCGGAGTGTCGTGCATGGGAGACCGGGGTATACCACAATCCGTAAGGTGAGTCGCCTCACGCATCTGGTCGCGATGAGTCAGACAGCTGCGCCGCTGCCATACCGGCGATAGCTCGGCGCATGCTTCGCGATGCGATGCTGGCGCTCGCAATGGCAGCCGGGGCATTCGAGGCAGAACGCGCCGCGCGCCGCTTCGTGGTGGCGTGGACCGTGGATCAAGTCACGTAGCCGCGCTTCGTGGAGGTTGCCGAGAGGGAACGTGACGTAGCAGAGCTGCACCGTTCCGTCGGCACCGACCCAGAGGAGCTTGTATGCATCGCACGGGATCTTGATCTCGGGTCCGAGGAAGAGCCAATCCGGGATCGATCGCAGGCTCGAAGCAGCTTCGGTGAAGCGGTGCGGGAATGCGTCCCGCAGTTCGAGCAGGCGATTCACGAAGACCCGCACGTCATCGCGATCGTCGTCGCCGAAATGCAGATCGTTGTCCCTCCCTTGGGCGAAGTAGGGCAACGAGTAGTGGATCAAGTCGGTGTTGAACTTCAGGTCGAACCGCTCGCAGAACTGCCACGCGTCTTCGAGCGCATCGAGGTTGCACGTCGGTCGCATGACGAGGTAGTTGAGCTGGATGCCGACCTTCGATCCGTAGCGCGATCGCACGGATCGCAGACTCTCGGTCAGCCGGTCGAAGCGACCCTTGGCACCGACATACGCGTCGTAGGCATCGCCGTGTCCGTAGTAGCCGATCGTGATCCCGCGCAGCCCCGCGCGGAAGAGGTCGTCGATGTGGCGATCGAGCAGGATGCCGTTGGTCGTGATGTACGTGCTCATTCCGAGTTCGAGTGAGCGCGACACCATGGCGGGGAGGTCCGGATGGAGCAGGGGCTCGCCACCGTACAGGCGAACGCTGCGCACCCCGCCGTCGCGCGCGTCTTCGAGGAGCTGCATCGCGACTTCGGTCGGCAATGCGTGGCCCGGCATGAAGTCCCGGCCGTACTTGCAACCGACACATCGCTGATCGCACGCTGCCGTGATCGCGACGGTCATCTTGCGAGGAAGGGCGCGCACGCGCGAAGGATCGCGTTCCCATGCAGTGTGCCGACGACGGTCACGCCACTCGCCGGCGCGGAGGATGCCGCTCTTGACGTTCGGCATACGGCGTAGCGCCGCGCGCAGCGAGCGCCCGATCTGAACTCGGAGCGGAGACATCAGACTGCGAAGCGACGGAGACTCGGGCCGTGCTTGCGCATCCGGCTGTCGATCTTGCAATGACAGTTGGGGCACTGCAGCCGGAACGCATCCACGCACGCCTTCTTGTGTTCGGCCGTGAAGAGGATGTCGCGCAAGGGTCGTTCGTGGACGTTGCCGAGCGGAAACGCCGTGTCGCAGAGCTGCACGACGCCGTTGGCGCCGACCCAGATCAGGTCGTAGGCGTCGCACGGGATCTGCACGTCATGGTGATCGAGCAACAGCGCGGGCAGCGCATTGAGGAACTCGGCGCTCTGCGGCATGCGCTCTGGATGTGCGCGCTTCTTGGCGAGCAGTGCGTCGGCAACCGTGCGAAGCGCGCCGCGATGGTGCTCCTCGAAGTCGAGCACACCCTTCGGATCCGCGAAGAACGGAATCGTCTCGCTGACGGGATCGACCGAAAAGGCCATGCCGAATCGCTGTGCGAATCCCCAAGCGCGCTCGAGCGACTCGAGGTCCGCCGTGCGTCGATGGAGCACGAAGTTGAGCTGGGCTTCGATCTTGTGGGACCAACGATCGCGCAACCTTTCTAGACCGCGCTCGAGCCGTTCGAAGTGCTTGCGCGTTTGCGTGTAGTCGTCGAACGATGATCCCGTGCCGTAGAATCCCATCGTCATCCAGTCGAGTCCGGCTTCGGCGAGTTCGTCGATACGCCGCTCGAGCAACGTCGCGTTGGTTGTCACGTAGGCGTCGAGTCCGAGACTCTTCGCATGGCGAATCATCGCGGGAAGGTCCTCGTGCAACAGCGGTTCGCCTCCGAAGAAGCGCGCGCGATTCACACCCGCTTTGCGAGCGTCATCGAGGACGTGGAGCACCGTCTCGAGGTCGAGCTTCGATCCGGTCATGAAGTCCCTTCCGTATCGACAGCCGATGCAACGCAGGTTGCAGTCCGCAGTGATCGCAATCGTGATCTGACGCGGCGCGGGACGAATCAGCGCCGAGACTCGGCCTGCTGCGAAATACTGCGCACGTTCGAAGCGGGCATCGAGACTCTTGAGGATTGCGCGCAACCTGGGCATGGCGTCGAGGTGCGGGCGTAACGTGCGGATGAGACGGCTTCGGGTGGGCATCACGGGTGCGGGGCGACAGGTGGGAATGGGGGCCCTGTCGCTCGAGGTGGTCGAGCGATCACGAACCGGGGTGGGAAGCGCAGAGACTACACGGCTGTGGTCTCGCGAGGGTGACGTCTCAGTTGCCGATCGTCGCGTTCCAGCCGTTCGACAGTTCGACCGCCACGCTCGGTGACAACAGGATGTGCCAGTCCTGGTAGCAGACCTTCACGCAGAGGAGCGCCGGATCGAGGGGGATCGGATAGGCCGCCGTGAACATGCCCGACGCCGGAACGACGAACGCGGGGAGCGTGGTCCAGTAACTGAAGAGATCGACGTAGGAATAGCACGCTGCACCGGCGCTCGGGACCCAGATCGCGGAGCCGGTGACGGGGATGCCGAGGATCGGAACGACGATCGCACCAGGAGCGCCCTCGGACGAGGTGATCGTCAGCGTCGACCCGAGGAGGTGATCCGTCATCGAGAGCGTAGGGACGCGGGGCGGCGCCGTCGTGCACCCCATGCCGATCGGTTGGGACACCGCGCCGGGGCACCAGCGCCACGGTTCGAGTCCATGCACGCCGTCGTCGGCCGTGAAGCGCAACTCGCCACCACTCACGTGGAGGTCTCCTGCGTTGCTCCCGAGTGGTCCTGGTCGTACGTCGATGGCCATGACGGTTCCGGCGACGGTACCGTCGGTCTTCCAGATCTCGCGATCGAAGCCCGTCGCATCGGCGACGAAGTAGATGTGATCGCCATCGATTTTCAGCGGGAACTGCGCGTTCGAGGACCACTTGCCCGGCCTGAGGTCGACGAGGAGCGCAGTGCCTGTCGTGGTGCCGTCGGTCGTCCACAGTTCGTCACTCTCCGCAGCCGTGCGCGCGCGGAAGACGAACTTGCCTCCGACCTCACCGAGGCCCGTCGCGAAGGACGAGTCCGAGCCGGGGTAGATGTCTTTGAGCAACGCCGTGCCGGCGGGCGTTCCGTTCGTGATGTAAGGCTCGTAGCCGAGCGTCGGTTCGTAGGCGAGGAACAGGTACGAACTGCCGAACACGCCGATGTCGAAGAACTGCGATGAGCCACTTCCCGCGACGACATCCATCAGGAGCGTCGTGCCTGCAACGGTGCCGTCGCTGACCCAGATCTCCGTACCCGTAGTTGGCAGTGTCGCGGAGAAGAAGAACGCATCGTCCTTCTGCCCGACTCGGAGCGGACTCGACGATGCGGTTCCGGGATTGAGCTCGAGGAACAGCGTCGTGCCTGCCGCCGTTCCGTCGGTCGACCAGAGCTCGAAGCCCGTCGTGCCGTCGTTGGCCGTGAACCAGATCTTGTCGTTCCACTTCCAGAACTCGAAGCCCGCCCAGGCCGTGAGCCCGCTCGCGGTTCCCGGGTTGATGTCCTTGAGCATCGTCGTGCCGGCGGGCGTGCCGTCACTCGTCCAGATCTCGATGCCGTTCGTCGGATCCTGCCCACGGAAGTAGAGCTTCCCGCCGAGCTCGATCATCGGCTTGATATAGCCGGTGGCCGGCCCCGGATTGACGTCCTTGAGCAACATCGTGCCGGCCGTCGTGCCGTCGGTCACCCAGAGTTCGCGACCCGTCGTTCCGTTGTCCGCGACGAAGAACACCTTGTTGTCGACGCGCGTGAACGCGTGCGCGATCGAGTCGGCCGGTCCGGGATTGATGTCCGCGAGTTGGAACGTGCCGGCACTCGTTCCGTCGGTGACCCAAGGTTCGAGGCCGAACGCCTGTGTGCCCGACAAGAAGATCGACTTGCCGAACAGGTCCACGGGGTCCTCCATGCCCGAACCCGCGGTCGCGAGCGCAGGTAGATCATAGATGTCGAGGACGAGGCTCGTGCCCGCCACTGTGCCGTCCGATTTCCAGAGTTCGATCCCGTAGGCGGGGGCATATGCGCCGAACCACACGGCGCCGGGTGTCGCGAAGAACGCGTTCGTTGCCGAACCGCTCGCGCCACCGTAGATGTCCTGCAGCAGCTGCGTGCCCGCGGTCGTGCCGTCGCTGACCCATGGTTCGCGGCCGTTCACTCCATCGTCTGCAGTGAAGACCGCGAGGCTGGACCCGAGCGCCGTGATTGCCGTGATGGAGGGCGTACCGGTTCCGACTTGGATGTCCTTGACGAACACCGTGCCGCTCGTCGTGCCGTCGGTTTGCCAGAGTTCACGCCCGGTCGCGACTTGGTACGCGGTGAAGAACATCTTCGTCCCGACGACCGTGAAGCCGCTCGGTCCCGACCCGCTGCTCCCGACTTCGATGTCTTTCACGAGCGTCGTGCCTGCAGCCGTGCCGTCGCTCGACCACAGTTCGAGATCGCTACCGCTGGTCCGACCCGCGAACCACAGCAGGGAGTTGTAGACCTCGAGGTCGCCTGGCAGACCCGCGAGTGTGCCCGGCGCGAGATCCGTGACGAGCGTGGTCCCCGCGGCCGTTCCGTCGCTGCGCCACAGCTCGCGTCCCTCGGTCGGAGTCGTGGCGCCGAAGTAGAGGTATGAACCGAGAACCGCGAACGAACCGGGCAGGCTGGAGGACGGGCCTGTGCGTACATCGGCGAGCAGCGTGGTTCCGAGCGCCGTTCCGTCGCTGATCCAAGGCTCACTTCCGTATGCCGACGTGAAGGCCGTGAACGCGATTCCGCTACCGAAGGCGGTCAGCGACGTCGGATTGCTGGAGTTCGATCCAGGCTCGATGTCGGCGAGCAGCATGGTGCCCGCGTTCGTTCCGTCGCTCACCCAGAGTTCGCGACCCGTCGTCCCATCGTTGGCCACGAAATAGACCTTGGAGCCGGAGACGACGAAGTCGCGTGGGTCACCACTGTCCGGTCCCGGCCGAATGTCTTTGAGCAGTGTCGTGCCGCCGGGAGTTCCATCACTCACGTAGAGCTCGTAGCCGTTCGCGATCGAGTAGGCACGAAAGAGCATCAGCGAACCGAATGCCGTCATCTCTTCGGGTGACGAACCGAGCGGACCGGGTGCCACGTCCTTGAACAGCGTCGGCGTGCCACTGGGGAGTGCGAAGCGCCAAAGCTCCGGCCCCTCGGCTTCGCGATTTGCCTCGAAGTAGACGTGCCCCCCGAAGACGCAGAACTCACCTGGACTCGAGCTCGGATTGATCGGTGGTGCCGTCTCGATGTCATGGATCATGACCGGCGTCTGGGACGCGGCGAGCGACGCCAGAGCGAGTATGGCGGCGAGGTGGCGTGCGAGTGCGTTCATGATCGACCCGGTGGCAGAGGAGCGAGAAGTGGAGCGAGGAGAGTCGTCCGATTCTAGCAGCCCGTTCTGGATCGATGTCCGACAGGCACGCGCTACGACGGCCTGGCAAGGAGCGGCTCTCGAAGCAGGAACGAAGCTCCGTTGCGATCGCGGTTCCGTGCAAAGACCGCTATCCTGCTTGCATACCCGATGCCTAGGAGACAACCCATGCGTTGGATTTCGGCAATTGCCGTGTCGTCAATCGCGGTCGCGTGTTGCAACGCGCAGCAATCGGTGCGCCGCGATCCGGACCGTATCTGGACGTTCCTTGCCAAGCGGCACGACAAGAACGCGGATGGCTCGATCGACTTGCAAGAGTACGGACGTGGCAAGGAGCGCTTCGCGAGTCTCGACCACGATGGCGATGGCGTGCTCACGCGTGCCGATTTCGAGCGGTCGGTCCGGGGGCAACGCGCACCTGGCCGTCGTGTCCTCTCACCGGGTCAACGAGTCGGGCGAGACATGGCCGATGCCGGTATCGACATGCAAGCGGTGATGGTCGCGCTCGCACGAGACGCGGACGAGGACAGCGATGATCGCGTCACGAAGGGGGAGTGGGAACGGTTCTGCAAGGCGCAGCTCGAGGGCGACGCGTTCGTCGTGAGGCGATTCCAGGGGCGGCGTGCCGCACCGATGGTTCTCAGTCTCATCCTGGCTCGCCTCGATACGGACGCATCGGCAC
>JAGQQW010000039.1:9387-29335 GCA_020426005.1 Planctomycetota bacterium
TCGTGAGTTACGACGAAGCGCTCGCTCTCTTTTCGGATCTCGACACCGATACGAATGGTGTGCTCGAGCTCCAAGAACTCGTGGCCAAGCCCGCCCGCCCTGCAGCGTTGTACCGCGGGTTGGTTGCGCCCGACTTCGACCTGCCTTACGTCGGCAAGGTCAAGCTCGAGACCGCTGCTGGCGACACCGTGCGGTTGTCGAGTTTTCGAGGCAAGCGACCCGTTGCTCTGATCTTCGGTAGCTACACGTGACCTCCGTTCCGTCGTTCGGCTGGTCAGCTGAACGCGCTCTTCGAGGAATACTCGAGCGAAGTCCAGTTCTTGCTCGTCTACATTCGTGAGGCGCACGCGACGGACGGGGACAGTCCGATGCCGATCGGACCGCTCGTCGAAGAACCGATCACGCTCGAAGAACGCGATGCCGTCGCGAGTACGTGCGTCACCGAACTCGGTCTCGACAAGATCCCGGCCGTGCTCGACCGCATCGACAACGCGGTCAATACGCGCTACCAGGCGCATCCGGACCGGCTCTACCTCGTTGGGATCGATGGCCGGATCGCGTACATGGGTGCCCGTGGGCCTGCCGGCTTTTCACCGGCCGAGCTCGAACTCGCGATCATCGAAGAGTTGTCCCTGATCGACGAGAAGAAGAGCCAAACGAAGTCCGAGACGAAGAAGCGTGGGCGCTAAGAAGTAACGCCTCAGCGCACGCGGATCTCCAGGGCCGGACTCGTGTCGAGCTGACCGAGTGCGCCGCAGGCCTTTGTTTCTAGCCACGCGAACTGCGCGAAGACGTGCGTGCCGATCGGCGTCGTCGTGAGCGGAAGCGGAATCGTCGCACTGCCCGTTCCGTCCGTCACAGCCGTGACGAGGATGGCGGGGATCAGCCCGACCCAGAGTTCCCCACCGAGGAAGGGAACCCCGTTGTCGAGTCCCGTGGCGCTGAGCACGAGCGCGCCCGCGGTGTTCGGCGGTGCGTTCGTCGACTGGACCGCGAAGAGCGACGCGCCGCTCGCAGCAGCCGTGTTCGCGGACGTGGAAACGGTTCCGAGGCAAGATGTCGTGCCTCGTCCGACACAGAGTACGCCCGCGTAGTCGACGGTACTGCGTGTCGTGACCTGGATCGCATCGACATCGTCGTAGATGAGCTTGACGAGGTTGACGACCGTCAGCACAGAGGCGAGATCGCGTTCGAAATCGATCCAGGGCGAAAACCCGAACGCACCCTGCGAACTCGCTTGAAGAATGCCTCCTCGTGCATCGATGCGATCACGCCAGATCCCGATGCCGTAGCGTCGTGTGTCCGGGTGCGGGGTGTGCACGATGGTCGCGCCGTTCGTCTGGTCGAGGAACATCTCTCGAATGGCGGCTTCGCTCAGGATGCGCGTCGTGCCGTACATGCCACCGTGAGCGAGCATGACGAGCAACTTCGCGTAGTCGTCCTGAGTCGAGCGCATGCCGCCTGCGATGCGGTAGTTCTTGGTCGGGCCGAGCCCTTGGAAATCGATGGACGTGATTCCCATCGGCTGCAGGAGGCGTTCTTTCAGCAGTACCTCGAGGTCTTTTCCACTCGCGAGTTCGAGGATGCGGCCGACGACGTGCATCGAGACGCCACCGTAGTAGAAGGTCGTCCCGGGATCGTAGGGTGCCGGTGTCGCGAGGATACGTTCGACGGCGACCTTCAGCGTCAGAGTACGATCGTCGACCGCGTCGTGTTTCCCGTCGAAGCCGGCGGTGTGGGACATGCACTGCCGAATCGTCGCCTTCCCCATGTTGCCGGGGAGATTGGGACCGAACCACTTCGCCAGCGTGTCGTCGAGGGTGATCTTGCCGTCGTCGACCTGGGACAGGACGAGCATGCCGGCGATCCACTTCGATGCGGACGCGAGCGGAACGACTTCGTCGCCGGTATACGTTCCGAACGACTTGCGGTAGAGCGTACGGTCGCTCTTGACGAGCTTCAGCGAGATGCCGGAAATCGCCGGTCTCTGCACGAGGCGGGTCAGCGCTCGGTCGACCTCGCCGAAGTCGTAGCAGATCGGCGCTTGGGCGCAAATGGTGGAGGCGGTGATCGCGAAGGCGCTGAGGGCAGCCGGAAGAAGATGCGGGAAGCTATGCATGCCTGGAGTTGCCCGAAGCATGCAGCGTGGGGACCGCGATGGCGTAACAGAATCGTCCCGTACCGCGACGTCGTTGTCGCCGGCCTCTTGACGATCCTCGTCCTCGACGCTGCCCGATGAGGACTCACTCCACGCCGTATTCGGTGCGAAGCTTCTTCATCGTGCGTTCGAGCGCAGCGCGCGGTTCGGAGTACGCTTCGGTGTCGGCTTCGTTGCGCAGTTCGTGCGGGTCCTTTTCGAGGTCGTAGAGTTCCCAAGCATCGTCGTCTTCGAAGTGCACGAGCTTGTAGCGCGCCGTTCGAACGCCTTCGTGGCGTGCCACGAGATGAGAGGTGCGCGAGTTCGGCTCGGTTCCGCGATACTGGTAGTAGACCGCATCGCGCCAATCGGCAGGGGACTCACTCCGGAGCAGCGGTGAGAGGTCGGTGCCGTGCATCGGAACTTCGGCATTCACCCCGGCCATCGACACGAGCGTCGGCGCGATATCGATGTTTTGCACGAGTGCATCACATGTCGATCCAGGTTTCGTCACGCCGGGCCACGACACGATGCAGGGTGTTCGCATCGACTCCTCGTAGATGAAGCGCTTGTCGTACAGGCCATGGTCCCCGAGGAAGAACCCCTGGTCCGACGCGTAGATCACGATCGTGTTTCTCGTCAGTCCACTCTCTTCGAGAAACGCGCGAATCGCGCCGACACTGTCGTCGAGCCCGGCCGCCGTGCGCAGGTAGTTCTTGATGTAGCGTTGCCAGTTCCAACGAGTCCGCTCGGCGTCCGTTGCGTCCGCGCTCGGATAGGTTTCGTTGCGCGGACCGAAGAACGCGTCCCATGCGCGTCGTTGCTCGTCGGTCATCGTATCGAGCATGCGAGTCGCCGCGTTGTCGAGGATGCCCTTGCCCGTCACGGGCAGCTTGAGGTCGTACGCAGGGAAGAGGTCTCGGCTGACGCGCATCTGCGCCGAACGAATCGCGCCGGTCCTTGTCGCATAGTCGTCGAACAGGGTTGCCGGTTCGGGAAGCGTGACGCCATCGAACATCGGGAGATGGCGCAGCGCCGGCATCCACGTGCGGTGCGAAGCCGAGTGGGAGACCCAGATCGCGAACGGCTCGTCACGCTCGCTCTGCTCCTTCATCCAAGCGATCGATCGCTGGGTGATCACGTCGGTGACGTGTCCGGTCGAGGGCTCGGTGCCGTCTTGCGTGCGGAACTTCGAGTTGTAGTAGTTTCCGGCCTTGATCGCGTGGTGGTCGAATCCGGTCGGGGGTGACGACACGTGCCACTTTCCGATCACCGCGGTCGCGTAGCCACTCGACTGGAGGAGTTTCGCGAACGTCGGAAGATCGTTGCGAAACCCTGGCCCGTTGCTGCCCTGGCCGTGAGCATGCGAATGCAAGCCCGTGAGGATCGTCGCGCGGGCGGGCCCACAGATCGAATTGCCGACGAAGCTCTGCGTGAAGCGCATGCCGTCTCGAGCGAGCTGGTCGATGTGCGGGGTCGTCGTCAGCCGCGAGCCATAGCACGACAGCGCGTGCTGCGCGTGATCGTCGGCGTAGATCAAGACGATGTTCGGACGGCGTGGCTGCTCTTCCTGGGCTACCGAAGCGCTTGCCGTGGCGAGCAGGAGAATCGAGGTCGTGAGAAAGCGAGCACACGTGCGTGGCGTGCGCGAGCGAAGCGATGCCATGGCGCGCAGGATATCAGGCGGACGAATCGAGCAATGACTCGAGTTCTTCCCACCGGGCGAACGCGCGTTCGAGCCGCGCCTGGACGTCGGTGCGTTGCTGCACCAACTCGTCGACTCGCGCGCGCTCGGTGCTACTCCCTTCGTAGAGGGCTGGATCGGCGAGCGCTTCGTCGAGGGCTGCAATCTGCCCTTCGAGCTCTTCGATGTGCGCCGGGAGTTCTTCGAGCTCTTTGCGTTCGCGGGACATCGAGCGGGGCTTGTCACGTGGCGCTCGTGCTTGTTGCTTGGTGCGCTCGGCAGCGCGAAGCGCGGCTTCGGCGGCGGCTCGTTCTTGTCGCTCGGCGAGGATGAGATCGAGCAACGCGCTCGCGTCGCCCGCGTGGTGGCGGTGCGTGCCATCGCGACCGATGTAGATGCATCGTGTCGCCACGCGATCGAGGAACCAGCGATCGTGGCTGACGATCAGCGCCGATCCCGCGAATGCGCAAACCGCCTCCTCGAGTACGCGCAACGTCGTGAGGTCGAGGTCGTTCGTCGGTTCGTCGAACACGAGCACGTTGCCACCGATCGCGAGGAGCTTGGCGATCAGCACGCGGTTGCGCTCACCACCCGAGAGGCGACCGACCTTGGTCCGCATCATCGCACTCGTGAACAGGAACGACTCGAGATACGACTCGATCCGCATCGATCGGCCATCGACGAACACGTAGTCGTTCTTGCCAGCAACGGCCTCGATCACCGTGTGTTCGTCATCGAGTCGTGACCGATCCTGATCCAAGAACGAGAAGCGCACGGTCGTCCCGAGTTCGACGCGACCCGAGTCGGGCTCTAGAAGCCCGAGTGCGATCTGCAGCAGTGTCGACTTCCCTGCGCCGTTGGGACCGACGACGCCGATGCGTTCGCCCTTGCCGAGTTCGAGATCGAGGTTACGCAGGACAACGTGATCGCCGTACGCCTTGGTGACACCGTGCAGCTCGAGCACCTTCGTGCCAAGGCGCTCCGAGCAGGGGATCACGAACGTCAGGTCGCCGACTGGAGCGTCGGGAGCCGACGCGAGCAGGGTCTCGTAGCGCTGGATGCGCGACTTGGACTTGGTCGTGCGTGCCGGCGGGCCGCGACGGATCCAGTCGGTTTCGCGACGGAGCAAGTTCTGCCGCGTGGCTTCGGCTTGCTGTTCGCGTTCGAGCCGTGCGGACCGCGCGAGCACGAACTCCGCATAGCCGCCTTCCGATTCGTGCAGTTCAGCGCGATCAAGTTCGAGAACGCGTTCGGCGATCCGGTCGAGGAAGTAGCGATCGTGGGTGACGAGCACGAGCGCACTCCTGCTCTCGAGCAAGAACGTCTCGAGCCACTGGATCGTCTCGGCGTCCAGGTGGTTGGTCGGTTCGTCGAGCAACAGCACGTCCGGTTCGGCGATGAGCAATCGTGCCAGAGCGACGCGGCGTCGCTCGCCGCCCGACAACGTCGCGCAGGTCCCTTCTCGACCGGCGATTCCGACGGCGTCGAGGATCGCGTCGATCTTGTGTTCGATGTCGTATCCGCCGTGTTGCGCAAGTTCGGCATCGAGACGTTCTTGCTCTGCGAGCAGCCGTTCGAGTCGCTCGGGGGTACAGGCTGGATCCGCGAGCTTCGCGTGCACTCCATCGATCGCCGCCAGTAACTCGGCACGGCGACCGAGACCTTCTCGCGTGATTTCGCGAATGGTCTTCTCGGGTGCGAAACGCGGGTCTTGGTCCAGGTAGCCGACGCGCAGTCCGCTCGCCGTCGTTCGGCGGCCCGCGTCCGGCACCTCCAGTCCAGCGAGGATGCGCAAGAGCGTCGACTTGCCGGATCCATTGCTTCCGACGATCGCGATGCGATCGCGCTCATGAACCAGCAGGGTCGCGCGATCGAGCAGGGGTCGCTCGCCATAGCGAATCGAGACGTCTTCGAGGGCCAGCAGAGCCATTGGCGTGAGCGTGAGCCACACGGCGCGTGCGGCAAAGAGGCAATCGCGCTTTTCGTAGGGCCGTCGGTGCGCCCTTCAGCGGATCGCGACGAAGGTGCCTCCGCTCTGTTCGGCGAGACCTCGCATCAAGATCGGCGCCGCCTTGGTCTCGAGCGCGAGGCCGACCGTGTGGATCTTGACGCGGCCGAGTGCGTTCCATCGCCGGACGGCGGACAGGATGCGCTGAGGGTCGTCGCGCGCGAGTGGCTGGAGGGTTCCCCCAGTGCGGCGGGTCGGTTCGCCATCGGACAGGAAGAAGATCGTCTCGACGTCGAGCTCGTCGAAGCGGTCGATCGTGCGGCTGTTCGACAGCCGAAAGCTCCGTTGCAGAGCATCGTAGGTCGATGTGCCGGCCTGCATGTCGAGTTCGAAGACCCATCGTCGCGCGTCCGCGATGTTCTCCTTGGTCGCCGGTTTGAAGCCCTTCGCCCACGAGCGCACTTTGATCGAGAACGCGACGATGTTGAATCGCGTCGTTTCGTCGAGTTTGACGATCGCGTCGGCGAGTTCACGCCGAGCTCGCTGTTCGCGAATCCCGCCGCTGCGCAAACCTCGCTCCATCGAATCGGATCGATCGAAGACGTAGAGGATCGACGCCCCGTCCTGAGCGATGCCGAAGTACTCGCCCATTTCGGGCAGTTTCGGCGGGGGAGGGACGGTTCCACTCGGAGGCTCGATCGCGTCTGGCGAGTCGAGGCTCTTCAGCCAGAGTTTCCATGCTTCGGCGCTCAGGCCGTGGTTCTGGCCGGTCAGGTTCGCGAGCGCGATCGCGATCGTCTCCTTGACGCGGCCTCGTTCGTTCGCGAGTCGGTCGATGAGCTTCGGGACACTGCGGCGCGCGGAGATGGCTCCGAGTGTGCGTGCGGCTTCGAGACGGACGGAAGCGGACTCTGCCTCGAGTTCGCGCTCGAGGAAGCTCGAAAACATGTTGCCGCGCGGCCCCAGGGTCGCGACGACACGGAAGAACGCGATTCGGGACCCGGAGTCGAGTGGTCGAGTGATCTGCGTGCGGAGGAGATCGATGTCTTTGAAACCCGCAGACTTCTCGGCGAGCAGGAGTTGCAACGACAGGATGCCGTTCGGCGTTCGAGACTCGGTGACGAGCTCCTCGAGCATGACGTCGGCGAGGCTCGGATCGACGCCCCGGATCGTCGCGTACAACTCGTCCTGCAAGGTGTCGATCGGATCGATGTCCTTGCGGAATCGTGCGACTTCCAGGCTCGTGCGCGTGTCGAGGACCTCGCCCTGTTCTTTGCGCAACACGACCGCCTCGGCGTCGAGCTTCCGATAGGCGTCGACGAGCGCGCGGGCTTCGAACGGATCCGCCGTGCCCCGTAGCTTGCTGACCGCCGCGAGCCGTTGCCTGTAGTTGTCGTCCGTGTGCTTCGTGCCGAATGCGTTCTTCAGCATGCGTGCGTTCCGGGACCCTTGGGCGACCAGGACTCCCGGTAGAGCAACGAGCAGAATCACGGCGGCCGTCGAGGCTGCCATGGCTGTGCGGTGGTTTCGCGGCATGGGGTCCACGATACCCGCCACCGTGTGGGGCGGAGTTCGTTCGACGATCGCATCGGCAATTCGCTATCGTGCTCGGCCGCCGTCATCGACGGCGATCGTTCCTGATTCCGTTCCTGATCCGAGCCACAGTCCCACCATGCGTACCAGTTTCCGGAGAGCATCGATGTCCCGCATGCTCGCGACCGTCGCCCTCGCTTCGACCCCGTTTCTCGCGCCGGCCAGTCTGGCCCTGACCCTCGGCCTCGTGGGCACGTCTTGCAGCAGCGCCTACTACAAAGCGTGGGAGGTGTTCGGCTGGGCCAAGCGGGATCTCCTCGTCGACTTCGTGCAGAAGGGGCGCGAGAACCAAGCCGAGGCGAAGGAGCAGATCCAGGAGACCTACAAGACCTTCCAGGCATTGACGGGTACCGACGGAGGCGAACTCGAAGTCGTCTACAAACGCCTGTCGAAGGATCTCGATCGCTCGAAGGGTGAGGCGGACGACGTCAAGAAGTCGATTGCGGACATCGAGAAGACGGCGACCGCGATGTTCACCGAGTGGCAGAAGGAGATCGGCGAGATCCAGACGCCGGAACTCCGCGGGAAGAGCGAGTCGCTCCTCGCCGACACCAAGACCCGCTACGGCAAGATGATCGGCGCGATGCGCGACGCCGAGGGCTCCATGACGCCGATCTTGAGGAAGTTCGAGGACCACGTCCTGTTCCTCAAGCACAACCTCAACGCCAAGTCCGTGTCCGACTTGCAGTCGACCGTCGACAAGATCGGGGGTGACGTCTCGCGCTTGATCGAGGACATGGAGTCCTCGATCCAAGAGGCGAACGACTTCATCCAGTCGATGGAGTCGAAGGGCGCGTCGAGCTGAACCGCAAGACGCCTCGCGCGGCCCTTGGGTCCGCTCAGCGCGGCGGGAGCACGAACCCGCCAATCGCCGGCGTCGCGCCGAGAAGCAGCGTCTTGGGCCAACACGACGACGCCTCGGCGACGAGCGCTTGCCACACGAAGCGCGTACCTGTCGGGATTCCGCTGACGAGCAACTTCGTGTCCGCGATGCCATTCGCGTCCGCGACGATCGGGAACAGGAAGCTCGTGAACGGGTCACCGAAGATCTTCGCGCCGAGGAAGTCGAAGCCCGCGGCGACACCGGAACCCGACACGTAGAGCACGCCGGGAGACCATGGTTTGCACCGTGTCACGAGCACGCCGAAGGCGGTCGCCGTCGTCGACGCGTGGAGGTCGTCATCGAGCTCGATTCGCGGACGATAGCCACAGATCGCGCTCGAGTACCCGAACTGGAATGCGTAGTCCCGTCGCGAGTCGCGACCGAGTGCCCGGAGTTCGTCCTCGCTCAACGCACGATCCCAGATCTTGACGTCGTCGATGACGCCGTCGAATGCGCGTGCCGTCGATACCGGATTGTCACCGATCCACGTCGCGCCGTTCGGAAGTAGCGTGATCGCACCCGAGCGGGTCATGCTGCCCGCCAAGTTGCCATCGACGTAGAGACGCATCGTCACGCCGTCGTAGACGGCAGACAGGTGCACCCAGGCGTGAGTCGGAACCAGGACCGAGCCGATCAGCGTCGTGGTCCAGTTGTTGACGCGGAGGCGGAATCGCGGAACGACGTTGCCGTTGTTCGCGATCGTGCTGAGCATCAGGCCATGGTCCTGCTCGCCGACTCCGATCGCTTGGGAGAGGATTCGCGCGTCCCGTGCGGCCAGGTGGTCGAACGAGTCGGCGTTGATCCAAGCGCTGACCGTCACGGCTTGTGAGAGACTCGGCGTCGGAATGACGACGTGGCTCGAAGTTCCGTTGAACCCGCCACCGATCCCGTTCCACCCCGCGACGCGAGACATGCCGGCAACCGAAGCGTTCTTTCCCGCTCGGCCATGGTCGTAGACCGTTGCACCGCTGAAGGCGTCGAAGCTGTACCAGGACAGCTCGTCATCGATCCGCGCGAAGCTCCCGCTCACTTCGAAGCTCGGAGAGACACCGCTCTGGAACGCGCGCGTGCGCAATGTCGTCGTCGACGTCAACGCGATCGGACCCGAGTACACCGGCGACTTGTCCGTGACGCTGCTGCCGTCGAGCGTGTAACGAATCGTCGTGCCGGCAGGTGCCGAGATGTGCACGGATCGCCGAGTCTGGAAGATCGCATTCGCCGGATCGAGGATCGGTAGGGGGACGCGCTTACCGTTCTGTCCCGGCTTGTTCGCATCGTTCGTGTAGAGCCAGAGGCGCGGGTTCGTCCACCCGACCGACACGATGTCGAGATCATCGTCGTCGTCCATGTCGAACAGGACGGTCCCGTCGTGGTGGTCGATCGAGGTGATCGGACCTTTGTCGATGACGACGGGACGGAAGTTCTTGGTGGGGTCGTCGTTGACGAACAAGACGACGCGGTTCTCCGCCGTGCCTCGGTGCTCTCCCAGCAGGACGTCGGGGTCACCGTCGCGATCGACGTCGCCGACCGACATCGAGAAGCCTTGGCCTTGTGACCAGCCGAGGACGCGTCGCTTCCAACTCGCGTAGACGTTTCCGGACGGACGCGGATTCTCGAACCAAACGACCTCGTTGCCGAACTCGAGCGCGACGACTGCATCGAGGTCGCCATCACCGTCCATGTCGGCGAGGGCGTTCCGATCGGGGGTCGGTGTTCCGCCGATTCCCTGGAAGTCGTCGACGCGACCGATGGTGCGCGGAGTCCACGAAGGGTTCTCGAGCCAAGTCGTGCCGAGCAGGAGATCGAGGTCACCGTCCTGATCGATGTCTCCGGCCGAGAGATCCTCGTCCTGCGAGATGTTGCTGATCTTCGTCCACGTCCAACGACCCGTCGCGGGACTCGTCGGGACCGTCAGCATCTGGACGCCAGCGCCCGCGACGTGCCAGCTGAGGGCAACCGAGAGCGGTCCGCTCGATCCATGGAAGCGAGCGACGACGACGCCCTGCAGGAAGTCGCCCGTTCCGGAATCGATGTTGGTGTGGATCGTGAATCGACCGCGTCCGTCGTTCTCACCCCATGCGAAGTTCGCGTTGGCGTTTGCACCCACGCCTTGCGTCCCGAAGACATCGAGGTCGCCATCTCCGTCGAAATCCGCGATGGCGGCAACGTTGCGCAACGGAGCGGCGAAGGTCGTGCGTTTCCATCCCGCGCTCGACGTCCCGGGGTGCCGCCACCACGAATCCCCGGCCGCGATGTCCGCCCAGCCATCTCCGTCGAGATCGCCGGGAAGCGAGTAGACGGCTTGCGTCGCGAAGGGCCCGTCCACGGCCGAGCGCGTCCAGCGATCGACCGGCAAGGTCTTCGATCCGTTGCGCCAGATGTCGACGCGCGGCGCGAGATAGTCGTAGGGCTTGTGCACGAGGTCGAGGTCGCCGTCGCCGTCGAGATCGACGAGCTGGCCCTCGTGAATGTCGTTGCCGACCGAAAGGACCTGCTTCGTGAAGGAGCCTTGACCGTTGCCGCGATACACGGCGAGTTCGCATTGCGGATGGCCGAGACGCATCTCGCCGACGACGATGTCCTGCTTGCCGTCGCCATCGAGATCCGCGATCTCGATCGTATGCGCGTGGCGCACGTCCGCGAGGTAGTTGCGGGTGTAGGACGAACCGTTCCACTGATACCAGTAGGCCTTGCCGTCGACGTCGCCGGGGGCGAGCACGATCTCGGGTCGGCCACCCTGGACGAGCTGGCCAACCGCGACGCGCGTGAAGTCGGCGGACGAATCGATCGATGTCGGCGTGAACGATCCGTTCGCGTAGCGCCAAATCGAACCACCGGCGACGAGGTCGAGGCGACCGTCGAGATCGACATCGGCGAAGGCGAGCCCTTCTTTGGTCACACTCGCGGCGAGCCCGATGACGCGACTCTGCCAAGGCGCGGTCGTGCCGCGCGGGTCCTTGGGCAGTTCGAAGAGGAGGAGGGACTTCGAGCCCTGGTTCCAGCTCACGAGCTCGACGACCCCGTCGATGTCGACGTCCGCGAAAATCTGGTCGTGATGCTTCGTCGCCTTGCTCGTCGAGATGAGTCGACGCTGCCAGGGCTGGCTGAAATTGGGCGCCGGGTTCTCCCACCAGAAGATCTGGGTGCCCTGACTGTCCTGGCCGAGCACGAGATCGAGATCGCCATCGCCATCGATGTCGTGCGCCGCACCGCCCGCCTCGGGATTCACGTTGGACGCTTCGATGGTGTAGCGATCGAACCGGTCCCCTGGGCGAGAATGCCAGAACTCGATGCGTCCTTTGGTGCCGCGGCTCGCGATGACGAAGTCGCCCCGACCATCGCCGTCGAAGTCTCCGACGACGCACGCAGTCTGCTGATTGCTGCCTGTCGGTGACGGCACTTCCGCGGCGACTCCGCGCGACGTTTGGTGAGCCCACGGAATCTGCGCCGTTGCTGCCACCGCAGTCGCGATCAGAACCAGGGAAAAGCGCCACGCTACGGACTCGGGGCGAAGGGGGGACGTCGACGGGCTGCGGAGCGTCATGTGCAGGGCAGTACCGAGTATGGAGAGGACGGACAGGCGACGTTGCGGGCCGGCCGGATGAGGAGCGCGGACAGTTTTGAGCGTCTACGCGCGGTCGCACCGCGATGGCCACCGTTTCCGCGCGAGAGCATCCCTTTCGAGCATGTCGCACGGTATGCCGCCGGGCTCGCGGAGTCGCTCGAAATCCGGCTTCACCGTGCCCCGTGTGCTAGTCTTCGCCGGGGAAGGAGAGCAGCAATCATCACGCCATGCTCCACCATTCTCGTTCTGTCTCGAGGCCGATCCAGCGACTCGGTGTCGCCTTCGCGGCCATCGCCGCCTTCGGTTGTTTTCAGCACGCGTCGGCCCAAAGCGACCTCGTCATCGACAGTTTGACGACGACGTCGACCAGTCTGGTCGCGGGAGCGCCGCTCCGAGTCCAGTTCGTCGTCAAGAACACCGGTTCTGTCGCGTGTCCTGCCGGCTCGAATGCGCTTCTGCGCCTGTCCGACAACGCGGTCTTCTCGGGCGAGGACCTGGATCTCGCGAAGTTCGACGTGCCCGCCCTCGCACCCGGAGCCTCCAAGATCTGCGTCGCCGACACCCGCGTGCCATACTCGACCCCGAACGGCACCCGCTACCTCGTCGTGATGGCGGACGTCCTGCAGCAGGTCCCCGAGACGATCGAGATCAACAACGAGCGGAGCGTCGGGCTTCCTTCGAAGGCCTGGTTCGGGACTCCGAGGGTCGAGTACATGCCGAGCCAAGGCCAGACCTCCGATCTCGACGTCGGGGACGTCTCGACCTGGATCGGCGGACGGTTCCGCATGTGCCTTGCCGCTCCGGGACACCAGGGCGACTGGTACCTGTTCCTGTGGAGTGGGCAGAAGAACTTCGTGATCGACTCCTACACGACGTTCTCGCTCGAACTCCTCAACACGCAGTTCCAACCGCGCTGGTTCGGGCGTCTCGACGCTTCGGAGAAGGCGTATCCGGAGTACTGGATGCCGAGTGGGATTCGCTTCTTCGGACAGTTCAAAGTCTACGTGAGCTCGGCCTTGATCGACCCGGCGTTCACGCACTTGACCGCGGCAAGCGCCAATAGCATCGAACTGACGATCCGCGGCTGAACGCCGCGGAGCCGCACACCGGAATCGGCTCGCGGATTCCGCGACGTCGCGCGGAACAATTCGCCGCGCTACTACGCCCAAATCGAATGCCCTGGGTGAGTTTTTCGGTGCATCCTGATGTATTCTGCTAGGTCGGCGCTGCAAACGGACGTTTTTGTCGCTGACGTTCCGGCGCACATGCCCTCGGCGTGCCCGGTGTTCGCAGGATGCCAGCCGCTTCCGGTCGACGACGGAGGTGGCAGAACCCACGCAGTCTCCCATCGATACGTGCCTAGGATCTTTCTGATCATCGACCACCCATGAAGCGAACGCATCGTCTCTGCCTCGCGATCGCCCTCGCGGCCATGCCACTCGCAGCCCAGCAGCGTCTCTTCCAGCTGACGGGATCGGCGAGCGGCGACCGATTCGGCTTCGCCGTCGCGGGCCTCGGGGACATCAACGCGGATGGATTCCCCGACTACGCCGTCGGTGCACCCGGCGCGGACGACGTCGGCACGGATGCCGGCAAAGTCGTCGTGTACTCCGGCATCGACGGACAAGAGCTGTACACGATTCTCGGTCGCACGTCGTTCGACGAGTTCGGATGGGCGATCGCGCCGGTCGGCGACCTGGACGGTGACCAGGTCCAGGACTTTCTGGTCGGCGCTCCGTTCGCCGACGATGTCGGCTTCAAGTCGGGCGAAGCGGCGCTGTTCTCGGGCAAGACCGGGACGAAGCTGCGGCAGATCCCGGCGGGCGGCGCACGCGAGATCTTCGGAATCTCGGTCGCGGCCGCAGGGGACGTCGACGGCGATGGCACGCCCGACTACATCATCGGCGCGCACGGCGACAACGTGAACGGCGACAACAGCGGGAGCGCACGCGTCTACTCGGGCAAGACCCACCAAGTGCTGTGGCTCGTCGCCGGCGATTCGCCCGGGGACTTCTTCGGACAGACCGTGGCCGGAATCGGCGACGTCGATCTCGACGGGAAAGCCGACTTCGCGGTCGGCGCGCCGGATGACGACAACAACGGCGCCGAGTCCGGCATGTGTCGGATCTACTCCGGGCGTACCGGAACCGTGCTCAAGACGCTCAACGGGGACGTGAGTGACGACTTCTTCGGTCACTTCGTCAGCGGAGCCGGGGACGTCGACAACGACGGTCGCCCCGACTTCATCGTCGGTGCCGTGCAGTTCTTCGGGTTGCAGCCCAAGTCCGGCTACGCGCGTGTCTATTCCGGCGCGACGTTCCAGGTCATCTGGAGCTTCCATGGCACGAACCCGTCCGACTTGTTCGGCGAGCCCGTTCGCGGAGCGGGCGACGT
The DNA here is from genome assembly GCA_020426005.1 of Planctomycetota bacterium. Taxonomy (GTDB): domain Bacteria; phylum Planctomycetota; class UBA1135; order UBA1135; genus JACKHW01. The sequence continues at coordinate 23,592 of JAGQQW010000039.1, forward strand.
CGATGGCGATGGCTACGCGGACCTCCTCGTCGGGATGTCTCTCGACGATCGCAGTGCGACCAATGCAGGTCGTGCCGAGCTCTACTCGGGCAAGGACGGCTCGCTGCTCATGGCGGTCAACGGGCAACGCGCTGACGCCCAGTTCGGCTATCAGCTCGCGCCGATCGGCGACATCAACAAGGACAACATCCCGGACTTCATCGTCGGCGCGCCCGGCGATCGTCCGCTGAGCGGGAACACGACGCCGACCGGTTCGGTGCAGATCGTTTCCAGCGGTCCGGTGACCCTGACCAGCAACCTCCACGACCTGAGCATGCAGGTCGGCGGCGCCCAGAAGCTCGAGTTGCACGGCGGGCCGAACTTCGCTGGCAAGTTCTATCTGATCCTAGGGTCGGTCTCGGGGATCGAGCCAGGCATCAGCCTCGGTGCGGCCGGCCTCCTCGCGCTCAACTCGGACGCCTACACGCTCTTCACGGCCACCAACCCCAACACCTTGATCTCGAACAGTTTCGGCGCGTTCGATGCCACGGGTGATGCGACGGCCAACTTCGTCCTCCTGACGGGGCTCGATCCCGCACTCGTCGGGACACGGTTCCATCACGCGTTCGTCGTCTTCGACCTCGCGGCGCTTCAGATCGTCGGTGCGTCCAACGCCGTGCCGCTCGTGCTCAAGAACTGACCGAGTCTCGCGGGCGACGCTCCCGAAACGCTGCAGAAAGCGTCAACGTCGCCGCACGCTGCTTCGTAGGATCCCGGTTCTGAAGACCACGGAGGATCCATGAAGACAGCCACGCTGATTTCGTTGGCCATAGCTGCGACCGTCAGCTCCTTGGCCGCACAAAAGGTGGCGGAAACGGCGCCCGAAGCGCAGGCGCAGCTCGCAAAGCCACCCGAGGATCGCGCCGCGGGATTCGCGACGATCAAGCCCGAAGATTGCAAGAAGTGGCTGTCGGTGCTCGCGTCCGACGAGTTCGGTGGACGCGCCACGGGGCGGCCTGGGTACGAGAAGGCCGCCAAGTTCGTCGCCGCGCACTTCAAGTCGCTCGGTCTCGTGCCGATGGGGGACGACGGCACCTACTTCCAGAAGGTGCCGTACGAACTCGTGGCACCCGACGCCGAGCAGTGTTGGCTCGCCATCACGGATGCATCCGGTAAGGAGATCGACCGACTCGCGTTCGGGAAGGGGTTCGCCGGAGAGATCTCGTCGGACAGCGACAAGACGTTCGAACTCGTGATCGCCACGGCCAAGGATTCGGAGATCTTCGGCAAGCTCGGTGAAGTTGGCGGCGCGCCATCGCTCGAAGGCAAGGCCGTGCTGTTCCTCGATCGTTCGGATGCACGTCAGCGCGGCTTCTCGCGCACGACGATGGCGCTCTATCGTGCCGGCCCTGCTGCGGTGATCGTCATCGACGACGACCTCGCGGTCGCGCCCCAAGACGCACTCGGTCGCGTCAGCTACTCCGGGCCCGTGGATGCGCAGCGTCAGCCGCGACAGCGGCCGAACCGGTACGCGATCAGCAGAGCGGTCGCCAAGGCGTGGCTCGAGAAGCTCGGTGGGGATGTCGAGATCCTCGACACGGAGACCGATACGGTCGCTGCCGTCAGCGGCAAGATCCGGACGCACGTCCAGATGAAGCGTCAGGAGGTGTTCGGAGCCAACGTCGTCGCCAAGCTCGAAGGCAGCGATCCGAAACTGAAGGACGAGTACGTCGGGATCGGGTCCCACCTCGACCATATCGGCACCAACGCGCGAGGTGAGGTGAACAACGGCGCGGACGATGATGGTTCGGGAACGACCGGAGTGCTCGCGGTATCGCGCGCGTTCGCCGAGAACAAAGTTCGTCCGAAGCGATCCATCCTCTTCATGTGTTTCTCGGGTGAGGAGATGGGGTTGCTCGGTTCGCGCTACTACACGGAGAACCCCGTCGTCCCCAACGAGCAGATGGTCGCCGAGTTGCAGATGGACATGATCGGTCGCAACGAGGAGAAGGTCGATCGTCGAACCGGTGAGGTCTCGGAGGCCGCGGCCGACAATCTCAACAGCCTGCACCTCGTCGGTACGAAGAAACTCTCCGACGAACTGCACGCGATCTGCCTCGGGATCAACGAGAAGTTCGTGAACTTCGATTTCGAGTACGACGAAGAGGACGTGTTCTATCGCTCGGACCACGCGAACTTCGCGAAGAAGAACATCCCGATCGCGTTCTTCTTCACGGGCTTCCATCCGCAGTATCACCGACCGGATGACACGGTCGAGAAGATCGACTTCGACAAGCTCTCGCGCGTCGCGAAGCTCTGCTACTTGATCGGCTTCGAACTCGCGGACCGGGAAGCGCGGCCCGTCGTCGATCGAACCTGGGACGAAGTCATGAAAACGGAACGCGGCTCGCCGCGTCGCCGCGGTCGCTGATCAGCGATCGTCTGCCGCACGCACTTCGGCGAGGAGCTCCTCGCCGAAGTAATCCCACTTGCTTTCGCCGAGGCCAGTGATCGCCAGGAACTCGCTGCGCGATGCAGGACGGTTTCGTGTCAGCTCGTGCAGCGTGCGATTCGAGAAGACGGTGAACGCGGGCTTCTTCTCCTTCGTCGCGAGTTGCTTGCGCCAGTCGCGAAGTCGTTCGAACAAGCGCTGATCGGCAGGGTCGTCGAAGTCGCTCGCGAGTTCCTCGGTACGGCGCCGCGTTCCTCGTCCGTTCGCGGTTCGTCGTGCCGTGGCCACGGGTAGTGGGCAACCGAGCTCGATCGGCCGTGTCCCCGCGAGCATCGCGCGCGCTCTTGCCGTCAACCCGATCGTGAATCCGCTCACGCCGCTCGATGACTCGAACGATTGTCGTTCGAGCAAACCTTCGTCCTCGAAGAGCTGAAGCCAATCGCGCACTCCGGGCACGGCGAACGCGTCGAGGGTTCCGAATCCCGGCGTGGCCTCGAGGCCACGCGAGACGACCTCGGTGCTGCGCTTGCCCGCGAGGACTTCGGCGAGGCGGCCCATTCCGAACCGGAAGTCGAGCGCGGAGATGCAGCGGAGCACAGCGCGCACGCGCCGTTTGCCGGCGGGGTCGAGCTGCACGTCTTCGTCCGCGGACGTGCAGCGATCGCACTTCCCACACGCCTCGCCACGCTTGCCCAGAAAGTACTCACGGATCCTCTCGAAGCGACAGCCACTACGGCCACGAGCGTAGTCGAGCATGCGGCCCAGGCGCTCTTCGTCGCGCTTTCGCTTCTGTCCGAGCTCGAGGGGATCGACAGGGAGCTTCTCGGGCAGCTCACTCGGCACGAGCACGGTGGACCCCATCAGGTCGACGAGGCCGATGCGCTCGAAGAGCCGCAAGCACGTGAGCATCGCTCCGGCATGGCGTTCGCCGACGGCGTGGCGCAGCTCCTCACTGTCGATTTCGCCGCCGCCTCCTCGCCCGATCTCACGCAATCGACCGAGCGTGCGGAAGAACAGATCGAGACCTGGATTGGCCATGTCGAGAAAGAAGAGCTGCAATCGATAGTCGCCGCCGTGCTGGAGCAACACGCATCGCGCGGGCTCACCGTCGCGTCCGGCGCGACCCGCTTCTTGGTAGTAGGCCTCGAGCGAGCCAGGCATGTCGATGTGGAGAACGACGCGGATGTCGGACTTGTCGACGCCCATCCCGAACGCGTTGGTCGCGCACAGCACCGGTATCTCTCCGCGCATGAACCGATCCTGCACGTCGGTGCGTCGTCTGTCTTCGAGCCCCGCGTGGTAACGATCGACGTCGAATCCCTCGGCCGCGAGCGCAGTCGCCGTCTCGGTCACGCTGCGACGACTCGCGCCGTAGATGAGGACCGTTCCGTTCGCTTCGCGGCAGATCCGTTTCGCGTGGTCGAGCTTGTCCTGCTGAGCGGGGGCGGGAAGCACTTCGAACGCCAGATTCGGTCGATCGAAGCCCGTCAGGATCTCCGCGGCCTCGCTCATGCCGAGTTGTTCACGGATGTCGTTGCGAACTGCGCGCGTCGCCGTCGCAGTGAGCGCGAGCACGGGCGGACGTTCGAGACGCGCGAGAACGTCGACGAGTCGCCGATACGCCGGTCGGAAGTCGTGACCCCATTGGCTGATGCAGTGGGCTTCGTCGACGACGAATCGAGTCGGCCGATAGCGATCCACGAATGCGCAGAAGCGTTCGTTCCGAAAGCGCTCGGGTGCGACCAACAGCACATCGATCGAGCCCTCTTCCATCGCACGCGCAATGTCGCGCTTTTCTGCCGGACTCGTCCCCGAGTGCACCGTGAATGCGGCGACGCCGCGTTCTCGCAGACTGTCGACCTGGTCCTTCATCAGTGCGATGAGCGGGCTGACGACGAGGCAGTAGCCGGGCAGCAGGACTGCGGGTAGTTGGTAGCACAGGGATTTCCCGGCTCCCGTCGGCATGACGACGAGCGTGTCCTTGCCGCCGAGGCACGCGTCGATGGCGGCTTCTTGTCCTTCGCGGAACGCCGCGTGCCCGAAGCGCGCGGCGAGCACGTCACGAGCAGCCTGGAGCGAGATCTCCGGCTCGTCCGTGGCGACGTGCTGCCGTTGTGCGTCCATCGATGTCCCCTCCGTGGCGGCGGAGTCGGTTCGCCACCCGTCCCTTCGACCCGTCGCCGTGCCCTTCGGTACCGGCGTCTCCACGCTGCATGGAGTGCTTCTGACCAAGATGCGCTGCAGCGAGCGAATTCCGGACGATAGCGGCGCAGGACATTGCCGTCGATGCGCTGGATCCTGGCGGAGTCATCGAGGACACTGCCGCGATGGCCGAGTCCCAGAAGAAACTCTCCCCGCTCGCGGCGATCCTCACGTTGATCGTCGGCGGCCTGATCTATGGAGGCAATGTCCTCCTCGGCAAGACCGACAAGAAGGATTCGGGCACGGCGGTCACGAAGCAGGATGGCGATGGCGGCACGAAGGTGAACGAGTCCGCTGCAAGCCAAACGACGAAGACGCTCTCCACGAAGGACGCCCCGACTAAGGACGCCCCGACGAAGGCGTCCCCGACGAAGGCTACGTCGTCGAACTCGGCGACGACGAAGACCCCCGAGACGAAGGCTCCCTCGAACACGTCCGGCAGCACGACGCAGCGCAAGCCGTCGCGCTTCGATCAAGGTCGTGTCGGTTCTGGCGCACCGTCCGTTCGGTGGGGAACCATCGACGACGTCGCGCGCGCGTTCGCGGCGAAGAAGTCGGACGTGTTCGTCGAGGTCCAAGGTGTCGTCGTGCATATCCTCCCGCTCGACAACGAAGGGACGAGGCACCAGAACTTCCTGTTCGAACTGTCGAACGACATCACGCTCAAGATCTCCCACAACATCGACCTCGCGGATCCGATTCCGAATCTCCGCAAGGGGATGCGTCTGCGCATTCGCGGGGAGTACGAATACAACGACAAGGGCGGTGTGCTGCACTGGACCCATCACGATCCGGCGCGCCGTCATCCGGACGGCTGGATCGAAGTCGACGGAAAGCGCTACGGCTGAGAGCGACCATCATGGACAACGGACTTCCCGCGTACGAGAAGCTCGGCGCGTTCTATCTCGGTCGTCGCTTCGATGCCGATGCCGGCAAGGTCACCGACGAGGATCTGCTCTACGACGCGAAGGACCTGACGACGCACGCGATGTGTGTCGGTATGACCGGTAGCGGAAAGACCGGCCTCTGCGTCTCGCTGCTCGAAGAGGCGGCGATCGACGGCATCCCGGTCATCGCGATCGACCCCAAGGGCGACCTCGGCGACCTGTTG